>NZ_JAZAQF010000010.1:0-439 GCF_043235035.1 Limnothrix redekei LRLZ20PSL1
TGCCTTGAGGAAATGTGACCGGATGATTTGCGCTTTCGCGGGTCATCCGGTAAAACTGCCTGAAATTAGCCGAAATCGACCGGCAGGGCTGGTCGCGAGTATTCGGCACGACTGATGTAACTGCGGCGAGGCTGGTAGGCATTCATGAATTCGGCATATCTGTTCAGAGTTGGCCTGGGTCTGGTCGGTCTTTTCGGTGTCACGACAGGTCTTTCCGGTTGCGTCGGCAGCCCGACCTACGGCACTGACAAGACCGCGATGGAGCAGCTGGTGGATGACGTCGGCTCGGCCGTGTCGCTCGCCCCGCGCGAACCCGCCAACAAGGGCACCAAGTACAATCCGCGTCCTGATCTGGTTCTGCCCCCGGGTGGTGCCCAGACTGCGGCGCTCGTGTCGCCCCAGGCGTCGCTGGCCAGCCGCGAAAACAACCCGGAATGGG
>NZ_JAZAQF010000025.1:0-800 GCF_043235035.1 Limnothrix redekei LRLZ20PSL1
GGTAGTGCCTGTGAAGTAATGATGCTAGTCTAGCAGCAGTCATTCACCGCTCCAGTTCATGCCTGCTTGCCCCCAGTGCCAATCCAGCCACACGGTTAAAAATGGTCGTATCCACAACGGCAAGCAACGCTTCAAATGCAAAGCCTGTGGTCGCCAGTTCATTGAGCACCCCACTCAGAAACGAGTCACACCTGAGCAGATCGCCCTGATTGATCGTCTGCTCCTAGAGCGCCTCTCCCAGGCCGCGATTGCGCGGGTCGCACAGGTCTCTGAATCCTGGCTTGAATCCTATGTGGCAGTCGAAGCCGGTCGCATCTCTCGCCAGGCGCAAGTGCGCCCTAAAAAAAAAGCCGTTTAATCCTGCAACTGGATGAACTTTGGTCTTTTGTGGGTTCCAAGAAGCAAAAAGTCTGGATCTGGCTAGCGCTGGATGCCGTGACTCGCGAAGTCATTGGGATGGTCATGGGGAATCGTTCAGCCCAGTTAGCCCAAAAGCTATGGGAGAGCTTGCCGGGTGTCTATCGCCAATGTGCAGTCTGCTACACGGATTTTTGGGAAGCCTATCGCAGCGTGATTCCCAGAAAACGACATCGACCTGTGGGCAAAGAAACCGGATTAACGAATTACGTGGAGCGATTGAATAACACCTTGCGTCAGCGGATTAGTCGTTTAGTGCGGCGCACCCTGTCTTTTTCCAAATCCTTGGTCAATCACGAAGCAGCGATTTGGCGATTTATTCACCACTACAATGCCTCATTGCCAGTCGCTTCATAGTCCATCATTACTTCACAGGCACTACC
>NZ_JAZAQF010000011.1:0-434 GCF_043235035.1 Limnothrix redekei LRLZ20PSL1
TGAGATCAACAACCTGTTCAACCAACTGAACTCTCAGCTCATCAACCCTGTAACGGGTGCGGCTTACCGTTATGGTGACAATGTGCTACGTGATAGCCGTGACCCGCGTTATCCTCGTCCTGACGACAGTGGCACACCGCTAGATAACCCTGCCCGTTATCTGGCTCCAAGGCAGATCGTTTACGGAGTGGCGTTTACCTTCTAGCAAGGCTACATCCCGCCCGTTCAGCTACGAGCAAGATCAAGTGGAACGGACTGCTCGCAAGCACCGCCGCCGCGCCAAGGGATAAGTTGATCCCCTGATCTCCTGATTCCCCTCAGGGGTTGGTGCGGCGGGAGGTGACCCGAATTCTCACGCCGGGGACGGTGCTCGAAGAAGGCATGTTGGCGGCCCGCAAAAATAACTTTTTGGCGGCGATCGTGCTGGAGCGTCG
>NZ_JAZAQF010000021.1:0-137404 GCF_043235035.1 Limnothrix redekei LRLZ20PSL1
TCATCGATTTTGCAGAACAGAGCTTCTAGACTGAGCATGGCGGGGTTGGGCTGAGTGTTGTTTTGGTTAATGCCTCAGCTTAACCAGCCCCGTCTTTCCTTCGCTCCCCTTATCCCGAATTCACGTTGAATTGAGGCTCATGAGCCTCACGAGTGGATGCGAATAAATGAATTTGGGGGCGATCACACTAGTCGATCGCCCCCAAATCGTTGCTGAATTGTTGAGATTGATCTGCCCTCAACTGTTCTGAGATCCAAGAACTGCGGAAGGCTAGCCTCGAAGGATCGATCTTCTCGCTTGGGCAGGTTTTGATGGGTCTTGGGCAGGTTTTTCGTGAATTCTTGCAAATCTGCCCCTTGGCGAATTTGCTACGGATTCGCTGGCGGATTCGCTGCGGGCGGTTTTGGACCAAAGTAAGCCTTGAACACTTCCTTCGCGATCGGGGCCGCCACAGCTCCCCCATAGCCAGCATTTTCCACGGCCACCGCCAGGGCAATTTGCGGTTGATCCACCGGGGCATAGCCCACATACATCGCGTTATTGGGGCCGCTGGGCACTTCGGCGGTTCCCGTTTTGCCAGCACTGGGGGGCAGACTGGGATCGTTGAGCACTTTGGCGGTTCCCTGACGCACCACGGCATTGAGTCCCTGGCGTACCACGTTTAGGGTTTCGGGTTTCAGGCCGATCGACTGGGGCTGAAAGTCCGGTTGGCTGGTTTGGTTAGCCAACAGGTGGGGAACCACACGCTTCCCCCCATTGGCGATCGCGGAAACGACCGTGGCCAGTTCCAGGGGCGTGGTTAAGACCAATCCTTGCCCGATCGACATACTGACCGTATCGCCCAGGTACCAGGGTTGACGATACAGAGTCTGTTTGGTAGCCGGTGTGGGCAACATGCCACGACTACCCAACAGCCCCAACTTCAGCGGCTGCCCAATGCCCAGCGCCTGGCCCCATTGGGCGATCGCCTCGGGGCCCGTTTTCATTCCCACTTGGTAATAGAAGGTATTGCTGCTGACTTCGAGGGCCCTGGCAAAGCCGATCGTGCCGTAGCCGCCGCCCCCATGCTCCCGAAACACCGTCCCCCCTAGCGACAGGGCCCCGGCAGTGCCCACCGTGGCATTCGGGCTATAGGCTCCCGACTCGATCGCCGCCACCGAAGTCACAATCTTGAACGTGCTGGCCGGAGGATAGCCCTGAAGGGCCCGATTCAACAGGGGGCGACTGGGGTCTTGGAGTTGGGCCCACTGGTCTTTAGTAATTCGCTGGGTAAACCAATTGGAGTCGAACGTAGGGCTGCTGGCCATGGCCAAAATGGCCCCCGTGCGGGGATCCATGGCCACCACTGCGCCGCGTCGGCCCTGAAGTCCCCGTTCCGCCGCCTGTTGCACGGCCAAATCCAGCGTTAACTGAAGGGGCTGACCCGGCTTCGGGGGGCGTTGGCCCGCTGGTCGCAGGAGACGGCCCTTGGCATCCGCTTCAATCCAATCGTAGCCCCAAGTGCCCCGCAGGGTCACTTCTGCCAATCGCTCAATGCCTGCCTTGCCCACGGTGGCTCCCATGGGCAAATCGGGGTTGTTTTTAATATCTTCGGGGCTGGCTTCCCCCAAATAGCCAATCACGTGGGCGGCGGTGGAACCGTGGGGATAGTCCCGCTCGGCTTCCACACGCACGGCGAGGATGCCTGCCCCCGGATCCAGTTCTGCCAGCCGGACAAATCCTTCGGGGGTCAGATCTCGAGCCACCCGAATGGGCATATCACCCCGGCCCTGCTGGCGCTGAGTGGCAATCTGTTGGGCAATGGCCGCAACGGGGCGATCAAAAATACTTTCCATCGGCTTCAGGATTCGCTGCCACTCGGCCGGGCTGTGGCGCTGGGGCGACAGATACACACTGCGAATTAAGCGACTCCGAGCGAGCACCTGGCCCTTGCGATCGAACAGGGTTCCCCGATCGGGAACCAAGGGCAACCCCCGCAATCGATTCCGCTCTGCGGCCTGGCGCTGCACAGCCCCTTCCACCAGTTGCAAACGACTGAGACGAAACGCCAAGGATCCGATCAACGCCGTTACCAAAGTCATCAAAACCAGGGCGCGGAAGGTTTGAGCGCGATCGGGCGCGGTCGATGGCGAGGCAAAGCCGCCCCTACGAATAGATACCAATCCCATAGCAAGTGCAAGCCAGCAGGGCTACCGACGACAAAGGGCCATTGCTTGTCTGATCCGCACCCAACCATCCCCCCTCGGGATAGGTCTTGCTCAACAACCGGTAACGAACATTACAAAACCCTGATGAGATCCAGTGCTAACTGTTAACCCAACGCAACCAGGGATATACAGCCCACTAGCCTGAGCGACCCCGGCTTTTGATAGGCTAGCCTTAAAAATGCCAACCACTGTTCTCTGGCTCTTGCAGGTGGGCAGTTCCAGGCTTTAGCGTGGCCTGTACAGGCACTTGCGCCAACGTGCAACCTCGTCCGGTGGCCGAACTCAGGGGTCAAGCTCAGCATTTTCCAGCCTGCAAGGGTCAGCCTGTGGATAACGCCCCACGGTGTTGTTCATCTCTGATCTAGCTCAGCCACCTGGCTTTTGCCCCGTTAGCCGGGTTGATAACCAGGTTGATAACTGGGTTGATAAAATGCCGATTTCGCCAGAGATATCGGCTTGCTGTGCAGGCCACGGCCAACCCTTCTATGCTTGGGTGTTGGTTGACCCCAACTTGGTTGCCAAACTTGGTTGCCAACTCCCAAGGAGCCAGATCCCTGGGGTGGTGATGGGATTGCAACACCCAGGCTAGAACCGGGCGATCGCTGAGATCCTGTGTGCAACAACTCCGATGCAAACCCGATCCCAACCTTGGGATTTTGAGGTGTGCCAAGGGGAAAGCCACAATGGCCCAGTGATCACCAAGACCTATAACGAATGCTCAAAGGGAGAGACTAGCCTTGAAAAAGATTGAAGCGATCGTGCGTCCTTTTAAATTGGACGATGTAAAAATTGCCCTCGTCAACGCCGGCATTGTCGGGATGACCGTTTCCGAAGTGCGCGGTTTTGGCCGCCAAAAGGGACAAACGGAGCGCTACCGGGGATCGGAGTACACCGTTGAGTTCTTGCAAAAACTGAAGATCGAAGTGGTGGTGGACGACAAGGACGTGGATATGGTCGTTGAGTGCATCATCACCGCGGCCCGCACCGGCGAAATTGGCGACGGTAAGATCTTCATCTCGCCCGTGGAACAAATCATCCGGATTCGGACTGGTGAGAAGAACCTAGAGGCGGTCTAGGGCAATGCCACCGCGCCAGGGAGGGGCACCCTCGCTCCTCGCTGGTGATGAATTGCGGGTAATGATTAGATTCTGTGCCTGAATTGCAAACGGCGGACTGAAGTGCCGTTTTGAGTTGACCGATGGGGGGCTGCTGGGCCCCGCGTCGGTTTTTGGTTCATGGGTCTTGGGGCGAAACGTGCTCGCGGCGATCTAGCGGAACGTGAAGCCCAAACGCTCCCAGGTGTCTGCCCCAACGATGCCATCAGGCGTGAGACCATAGGCAGATTGGGCCTGTTTGACGGCAATTTCGGTTTGGGGGCCAAACATACCGTCCGGTTGTCCCGCGTCAAAACCACGCATGTTTAATTCATGCTGGATGACCTGCACGAGGTTACCCCGATCGCCCAGTCGCAAAATATCACTGACCACTTGGTCGCTGGCCGGCACGCCGGGGCGTTCGGATTTAGCCGGTGGGTTATTGCTAGACAAGATATTTACCACTCCGAATCAACTGAAAGCCACTAAAACAACGGTCTTGAAGACTATCGCAGGATCTGCGATCGCTATGGTAGCGCTCGCTTTGGTGATTGCGGCGCTGGGCTGCGGGGGAAGGGCTAGGGTTGGCGCTGGCGGAGGATAAACTCGGCGATCGCCAAGTCCTGGGGTGTGGTGACTTTCAGGTTGGTTTCTTCGCCCATTACGATTTTTACGGGTAGGCCGCACCGCTCAAACAGGGCGGCATCGTCGGTGACTTCCCATTGTTCGGTCAAGCCCCGATCGTGGCAGGACTTGAGGGCGGCCACTTCAAAGCCTTGGGGCGTTTGGGCGGCCCAGAGGGTGGCGCGATCGGGTGTATTGCTAACGATTTGATTCGCATCCACTTGCTTAATCGTGTCCTTGACGGGAATCGCGGCGATCAATCCCGGACAGGTGGCTAGCTCTGCCGTGCATCGATCGAATAGTTCCGGGGTGGCCAAGCAACGGGCCCCATCGTGGATCAAAACCCGATCGGCTTCGGGGGGCAAGGCTTGCAGGCCGTTGTAAACCGAGGCTTGGCGGGTGTCGCCGCCTTGGATAAACACAACGGGCTTGGTCAGGTGCAGGCCCTGGGCGATCGCCTCGAAATCCGGCCGGTCGATCGGCTGACACATGATCCCAATCCAAGCGATCGACGGGCTAGCCTGGGCAGCCTTCAGCGTCCAAGCAAAGATCGTTTCGCCCGCTAGGTCAATCAGGAGTTTGTTGCGATCCGCGCCCATGCGCTTGCCGGAGCCGGCCGCCGGAATTAGGAGATACAAAATCGGTTTCCTAAACGATGTTGTGAATGTTGCGACTGAAGCAACTGTGATTGAGCAAATGGCCCGATCAAGATTCAATCGACTTTCTCGGGAATTCGCAAGGCTGTGGATGGGACTGCCCTAAACCCTGGAGTTGATTTGGGCGATCGAGTTGACCCCAGAGCAGATCCTTCTAAAATTGAGAGCGATTCCTTGCCGTAGCAATTGGAATTCGCCTGCGAAGGCCTCGCGGGTCGAAACGCCATCGCTTGCTATCGGTCTTTCAGGCTTCATTTCACAGATTTCGATATTGTTTTACCGCCGCTACTTGGCAACCCCGCGAGTTTTATGATGCAGATCCTCGCCCTCGTACCTGGTGGCATTGGCGACCAGATCTTATTTTTCCCCGCCCTGACCCAACTGAAGCAGACTTACCCCAAGGCACAGATTGACGTGGTGGTGGAACCGCGATCGGTTGCGGCCTACCAAGTCTGTGCGTCGGTGCGCGACACGATCGCCTTTGACTTCAAGGATCGCAACAGCCCCGCCGACTGGGGCAACCTGCTGGGCACAATCCGCGATCGAGAATATGACGCGGTGCTGTCGCTGGGTCGGCGGTGGGCCGTGGGGCTGCTGCTGTGGCTGACGGGGATTCCCAAACGCGTGGGCTATGCAGCCGGCGGCAAGATGTTTTTGACCGATCCCGTGCCCCTGAACCTGGAGCAATACGCGGGCGATCTCTACCACGACCTGGTGCGCGGCTTTGGGATCACAGCGCCCCGGCCTGCCCTGTCACTGCAAGTGCCCCAAAAGGAACTGGCCTGGGCTGAAGCAGAGCAAGCCCGCTTAGGCATCAAGGGCCAGGGTTATTTACTGGTGCATGGTGGCTCCAGTGCCATGGCCAAGCTGAAGGGCTTTGATAAGGTCTATCCGGTGGACTCCTGGAAGGCGGTGTTGACCAAGGTGCAGCAGGCCAAGCCGGAACTGCCGATCGTGCTGGTGAAGGGGCCCGATGATACGGATTTTGTGGCTACGTTGCAGACCGCTTGTCCGAGCCTGAAACTGGTGGCTCCCAACAACATTGGCCAGCTCGCAGCAATGACAGCGGGGGCGAATGTGATGCTCTGTGGCGACAGCGGCCCGATGCATATTTCCGTGGCCCTGGGCACTTACACGATCGCCCTGTTTGGCCCGACCGATCCCACCAAGCTGCTGCCGCCCGGTGACGATCGCTTCGTGGCCATCAAGTCCCCGACCGATCGGATGAGTGACATTCCCCCCAGCGCCATTTTGGAGAAGTTGGGTGTCTAGACCGGCAGTATTTCTCGATCGCGACGGCGTATTAAACCAAGAGGCGGGCTACATTCACCGCCTCGAAGACCTGCACCTAATCCCCGGCACGGCCCAAGCGGTGCGCCAACTGAACGAGGCGGGCTGGTTTTGCTGTTTGGCTTCCAACCAAGCCGGCCCGGCCCGGGGCTACTATCCCCAATCCCACGTGGACGCGCTGCACGATCGGCTCTGTCGCCTGCTCGATCAAGAAGCCGGAGCCAAGCTGGATGCGCTCTATTACTGCCCATACCTAAGCGGCCCCGAAGGCGGTAAGGATCCCGAATTCACCCGCTACAGCACCTGGCGCAAACCCAACACCGGAATGCTGGTCGCCGCCGCCTGGGATTGGGATTTGGACTTGTCGCGCAGTGTGATGGTGGGTGACAAGGCAACGGACATTGACCTGGCCAAGAATGCCGGTTGTACGGGCATTTTGGTGACGACGGGGTTTGGGGAGCAGGTGTTGGCGGGCAACTATCAACACGCGACTCAGCCGGATTTTGTGGCGGCTAATTTGCTAGAAGCGGTGTGGTGGATTTTGCGATCGCCCCGATCGTCCCAATTGCCCAACGGCTTTGAACGGCTTTGATGATTCAATCTCAAGCGGGCGATCGGGGGGAGATCACCCACTTGCCCCCTAAGCTTTGGAGCGATCGCGCCGATCGGGCTGCGGAGACATCTCCGGCATAAAGGTTGGCACCAGGTTTGGCTCCCGATGTTTCACGGCTGTCACCTCCGGTGGCAACTCCGATAGCTGGGCAGCGCCATCGGTTGCCTCATCCTGTGGTAACCAGCCCACCAACGGCAACGGCAACAGGGTTGACAAGTTGGCGATCGTCACCAACAACCACAAGCGATCGAAGTGGGTTTCATCCACCCCCAACCAATGGGTCAGCAGGGCCCCAAACTCACTGGACACCGCCCCCGCCAGGTTATAAACCGACATCAGCAGCGCAAACAGCGTCGCCTCCACCCCCGGCGGACAAAGCCGCGCCGACAGCACCAACACCGGCATGAAGGTAATTTGCCCCGCCACAGTCAAAATCAGGCTATCGCCCAAGCTAAACCAGCGGTCATCAATGCCCAAAGCCCGGTTGGCATGGGTAACCAACAGCAGCGTTGTCATTCCCAACGCCGTGGAAGCCAACGTGCTCCAGAGGAAAATCTTGCGGAAAGGCACGGTTTTGAAGAACCGCTGGAATGCCCAAACCCCAATCAAGGCCGCCACACTGGTCACCAGTCGCACCCGCCCCAAAAACTCTGGCGGAAACTGCAACTCATTGGTGGTGAAGTAGAAAAACGCCGTATCCGATGAGGGCGTGGCCTGCCAGAGAAACAGAAACAACGTGGGCAGCCAAATCGCCTTTTGGGAAACTGCTTGCCACAAATCCCGTGCCTGCTGTTGAACCACGCTCAGGTCTGGGCGAGTGGTTAAAGGCGCTTCGTGGATCGCAAAGGCCCCAAAGCAAACCAGCAGCGGAAACATGGAGGTCATCCAAAACACCGTTTGGGCGCTGAACTGCTCCAACAACACGCCGCTGAGATAGGCCGTCAACAAGCCCCCCAGCGCCGAAACCCCCCAGCAAAGGGATTGCAGCGATCCGGCCGTGCCCGTGGACTCATTGCGGGCCCGTTCCACCACCAAAGAATCGGCAATCACATCGCTGACGGCCACGGACAGGGAAGACAGGGCAATGGCCAGCATGGCCGTCCAGCCCGTATGCACCACCGTGGCCATCGCCACCCAAGCCAAGGCCCCGCCAATGCCCGAGAGAATGAGGTAGGGTCGCCGCCGGTAGCCGAAAATAGGCAACCCGTCAGACATGAACCCAAACAGCGGTTTCACCATCCAGGGAATGGCCACAACCCCCATCAGGGCCGCCACTTCCGCCGGACTCAGGTGCAACTCATCCTTCAAAAAGAAACTGACGGCCAAACGAGCCAGTCCCAAAATGCCCTGCACCAGATACACCAGCAAAATGGCAATCAGTTCCGGGGTTGGCTCGTTGCCAAAGAAAAGCTTTTCAACGATCGCCGAGCGCAGACCAGGCGATCGCTCGGCTGGCACATCCTGAGGTGCGATCGCGTCGGAGCCGGAACTAATGTTTTGGTTCGGTGCAATGGCCATTGATAAGTTTCTAGCAAAAAAACTTCATAATTCTAAGCCTCTCCATCATAGCGGGCTTCCCCGACCCGATCGGCAACCCAGCAGGCAGACGGTCTCGTCTCTCGCACCAAGAGACCCAAACTCAAGCCCATGAAATTAAATTCACATTGGGTCTGTACCTGTGGAATTTGTGCCAGTTGAGTCTATATCTGTATCTGTGGATAAATAAGATTTTTCTTCAAACGATGGGCAAAATGACGGTTTCGAAGCGGAATTTCCATCCTCAAGGACTCAAAATTGGTTGCTTTATTGGGCTAATTATTTTGGGATTACTCGGTAACTACTACCGAGCAAATTTATTTTTAGGTGTTGATTTTATCTTTGGAAGCGCAGCCGCTCTGCTGGCTGCGCGGTTCTATGGGCCCCTTTGGGGTGGCCTCGCCGGGGCAGCGATCGGGAGCTATACCTGGGTGCTTTGGGGCCATCCCTACGCCATGATGATCTTCACGGCGGAGGCAGCCCTAGTGGGGTGGGTTCGCCAGCGCCATCGCCAAAGCCTGCTGTTGCTGGATGGTCTTTACTGGCTGGTGGTGGGATCGTTGTTGGTGGCTCTGTTTTATGGGGCCGTGTTGCAGGTGGGCGCTTTGCAAGTGCAGCTCATTTTGCTGAAGCAAGCCTTGAATGGGGTCTGTAATGCTTTAATTGCCAGCGGCATCCTTGGAATTTTTTCTTTTTTAGGACAGCGGTTCCCGCAAAAGTTTCAATCGGTTCGCTGGCCATTACGGGATGTTTTGAACGATATTTTGGTGGCCTTTGTGTTGCTGCCGATCATGTTGCTCTTCACCTTAGATGCCAACCGAATGTTGGTGGACTTGGAGCGATCGGTCAGGATGGATTTGCAACTGGCAGGTGCTCCAATCATTGAGCAAATTCGCAATTGGCAGCGACAAATTTGGGAAACGGCCACGGATTTTTCCCAACTCAAAGCGGAGTCCTTGACCGAAACTCAATTAATTACGGCCTTGGAACGAAATGTGCTGATTGACGGTCTTTGGGTGCTGGATTCCAAACTACGTTTTCTGACCCAGGCGACCAATAATCCTGATGTGTCCCTCAGCCGCCAAACCCTATCTCAGTTGGAGCTACGTGAAAGTCAACCCAATCAGCTCCAGCCCTGGCAAATTTTGGCAATTCCGAAGGCCAAAACCGGCAACGAGCATCAGCTCTGGTTGGTGCGTCCTTTAACCCAGGGGTTGGAGTCCACGGGATTTTTAATTGCCCATCTGCGGTTCGATCGATTCATTGATGCGCTCACGAGTCCGGTGAAAATTTACGATCGGGCGGTGGGCGCTGTGTTGGTCAATGAAAACCAGCAAGTGGTGGGCAGTGTGAACCCCGCCTATGAGCCGCAGGATGTTTTTAATCTCAAGCAACCGAAGGTTTGGGTGCGGCGACTGGGAGCCGACAGCACCGAGTTTTATCAGGTTTTGACCAACGATCCCGATCGGCCGTCGATGGTGCGTGCTCGCCAGTCAACCTATTGGCTTGATAGGACTCTGCCGGGTGATTTGGGTTGGCACTTGTGGATTTCATTCCCCGCGCAGCCCCACATGGATGATTTGCAGGTGGCCTATAACCAACGGTTTGGCATTGTGCTGCTGGTGGTTTATGGCAGTATGCTGGCGGCCTATTGGGTGAGCAAGGCTTTGGTTCAACCGTTGCAAGTTTTGGCAAGAATTACCACAGATTTGCCCGATCACGTGAAGAACCAACAGGATATCCATTGGCCCCAAAGTCCCGTCTTGGAATTTGATCAACTGGCAACCAATGGGCAGCTAATGGCTGAAAGCTTGCAGGAAAAATTTCTGGAAATTCACCAGGCGAATGAGCAATTGGAACAACGGGTTGCGGAGCGAACGGAGGACTTGGAAGCAACCCTCAGCCAACTGAAACAAACCCAAACCCAGCTTGTTCAAACGGAAAAAATGTCAAGCTTGGGAGGATTGGTGGCAGGGGTAGCCCATGAAATCAACAATCCTATTAACTTCATTGCGGGCAATTTAACCCATGCGGAAGAATATGTTCAAAGTCTGCTGAAGGCGATGAGTTTGTTTGACACTTTCTATCCAGACCCAGAGCCAACCTTGCGCGAAGCTTTAGAGGAGTTGGAGCTGGATTTCTTGGTTGAAGATTTGCCAAAAACCTTTCAATCGATGCAGTTGGGTGCGCGGCGCGTGCAAGACATTGTGCAGTCGTTGCGGACTTTTTCTCGAATCGATCGAGCAGAGTTGCAAACGTTTGACTTACATGAGGGCATTGATAGCACATTAATTATTTTGCAAAACCGGCTGAAGGGCCGCTCCGATCGCTTGGCCATTGAGGTGATTAAGCAATATGGCCCATTGCCGTTGGTGGAATGCTACGGAGGACATCTGAACCAGGTGTTTATGAATTTGTTGGTGAATGCGATCGATGCGATCGACCTGCGGGATGCGGGCCGAACCCTTGCGGACATGCGCCAAAATCCCAGCCGCATTGAAATCACCACGGCCACGTTAAATCAGCAATTGGTGATTGTTCGGTTTCGAGACAATGGCCCAGGAATGCCGCCGGAGGTACGCGATCAAATTTTTGAGCCGTTTTTCACCACCAAACCCACGGGCAAAGGCACGGGCTTGGGCCTGTCCATTAGCTATCAAGTGATTGTGGAACAGCACGGAGGGGCGCTAACTTGCCAGTCCAGTCCCGATTGGGGCACGGAGTTTTACATTGAGTTGCCGATTCGCGGATCCACCAAGCCTCAAAACGCGGCCCAACCGGGGCCCCGATCCACAGCGGCGGTGTAGCCCGGTTCGATCGCCCTCCCCAATCAGCCATTTCCCCACAGCAGGCTGAAAAACCCTGGAAATCTTGCGATGATGGGGCTGATTTTTAGGCCTTGCTTCAGGAGTCGATCGTGCCCTCGCGTCGTACCGTCACCCGCTGGATTGCCCAAGGGGGATTGTTGGGATCCATGGGAGCCGCCATGGGCCAGCGGGCCAGCGAGCTGCGGCAACAGGCCGAGGCCGCACCGTTAATTCCTGGACAACCCGCCGCCTGGGCCGATCGCCTGCGGATGGCCGATCGCTTGGCCCAAGAACAGTTGGCCGCCGCCCAAGATCCCCGCGCCGAAGTGGAACTGCTGATTCCCAGCTTTTTGGGTAACCAAGCCCGCCGGTTCTATGGCCGAGGCATTCCCCAGGGATTGGGGGTACGGCGCAAGTTCTTTTTGGGATCCGGCGCAACGAGAATTGGGCGGCGATTGGAGGTTTGGAGCGGTGCTGGCTGGACGGGGCAATGCACCCTCGTGCGCGATCGGGGACGAGACTATTTGCTGATTGGCGCGTTTGACCACCACCTGCGCAAAATTGACCTGCAAAATTGGCAAGAGGTTTGGCGCTATCGATTTGACGACGTGCTGAAGGGGACAGCCACGATCTACATCGATCGCACCGCACCACCGCTCAATCAAGTGATTGTGCTTCAGGGCAGTCGCCAGGGGGTGAATGTGCCCTTTACGGCGCGGGTGGTTCCCAGTTTGCGGGCCATTTCCTTTCGCACGGGCCAAGAGTTGTGGCGGTGGAACGTGCGCCAAACCGCCAGCTACAGCCGCGACAACGACAGCAGCCCCCTCGATTTGCGCAATGGGCTGCTGTTTAATGTGGGCGAAAACGGGATTGGCTCCTTTTTGGGGGCCGCGCTGAACACGGTCACCCAACGGGACGGCATCACCCAACCGGCGATCGCAGGGGAACTGCTGTTTTATACACCGAGCGATGCGGTTCGCCACGGCGGCAACCTGGTAGCGGAATCTTCCCCGTCGCGGCTGGGCGATCGGCTATTTGTGGCGGCTGGCTCCGGTCACATTTACGGCGTTGACCTGAACAGTCGGAAAATTGACTGGGATTTCTTCACCGGTACGGATATTGACGGAACGGCGGTAGTTTCTCGCGATGGCAAGCTCTTTTGTGCGATCGAGCGGCAATATGCATCCGGGCCCGGCGGTCTTTTTAAATTGAATCCGGCCAGGCCGCCCGCCGAGGCCGTGGAATGGTTTTTACCCACCGGCTCCTTGCGCTATCAAGATTGGCAGGGTGGAATTATCGGCTCAGCGGCCCTGAATGATGACTATCGCGATCGGGGACAGCCGCCCCTGTTTGCCACGGGGGCGATCGATGGAATTCTCTACATTGGCTCCCAGTTACGCACCACCGGCCTGGCCCACTGGGGGCCACAGCGAGATGGGCCACACAACTCGCCCTACGTGGCCTTTCAAACCCGAATTGGCCCCACCATTTCCACCCCGATTTTCACGGAGGGCGATCGCCTCGTGGCCGCCAGCTACGACGGGGTGCGGCTGTTTCAGTTGCGCTTTTTGCCCACCCAGTCCCAAGATCCGGCCGCTTTGCCCAATGGTCGGGGCCAGTGGTTTCGCCTGGAGGTCACTCTGTTGGCGCACTTTGCCCCGGGATCTTCCTTTGAGGCCACCCCGATCGTCTGGGATGGAACGGTCTATCTGAGTGGGCGCGATGGCTGGCTCTATGCCCTCGGCTAGTTGATCTTGGCGAGGCCCAAAACCCCACAGCAGCAAGGCTTGTGTTGATCGAGTTCGATTTTGCAAAGCTCACCCTACTGACTCATTGCAAATCTCGATATTCAATTCTGCTGCCAAGCTTTGATCTCGATGGCTGATCCCGATCGGGTCAGGTTTGCATAATTTTTTGAAGCTTTCTCGATAGATGACTAGTACAAATTTTTGAATGCAAAACAAGACGTAAAACGAAACGGATGATTATGCGCCGTCTTCGTCAATCCTCGTCCTCTATTTTGCACTGAATTAACTTGACCTTGGGGGTCAACCAAAAGCAGCTTTCTTCATCAAAAGCTGTGCGGATTTGTGCTGTCTGAAATTTTCATCCTTTCAGGATCATCGATCAGGGAATTGAGCATGTGTTACGTTGTCGAATTGCCCGATGGCTCCTACTATGTTCCCAATGGTTCAGTGCCCGACGCTTGCAAAGCAATCCACTTTACCGACAAAGACGAGGCCGCCGCGATCGCCAAGGCCAAAAAAGGGAAGGTCAAAGTCTGCACCTTAAAGGATGCCGCACCACCACCGAAGGACAACAGCCAGCTTTGGGTGATGGGACTAATTTTCATTGGAATTGCAACCTTTCGGGATCCCACCAATTTAGAAATTTTGCAGCGAATTACGCAATTGGATCAGCCTAGCAATGGAGTCACAGCCGGGACAGTACAATTCACCTCTTCTTGGTCAGATTGTCTATGGTTTTGAGATCGGTTAAAGACTGGTTTTTAGACTGGTTCTGGAAGCATCCTGATCCAATTTTTTCAGTCTAAGTTTCGTGCCCATGGTGATGGGGGCAAGGGGCTTCAGCCCCTTGTCTTTTTGGTTTTTCCCCTGTCTTTTTGTTGGTCTTTCTGTTGGTCTTCGGTTGTGCCCCTTATTTTCCTAGTTTACTTACTGATCCCCGAGGCAAATGCCCAGACCCCGTGCGGTTTTCAGCAGAGTATCACCGGGGTCAACGATGCGGCAGTGGGAAATGGCCTCCAGTATGGGCACGCTCACCACCTGGCGCTGTTGCCAAGTCACCACCCGATCGAACTCGCCCCGAGCAATCAGATCCACCGCCTCCACACCAAAGGCCGAGGCAATCAATCGATCGAGCGGCGAGGGTACGCCACCGCGCTGCACATGGCCCAGCACGGTGACGCGGGTTTCAGCGCCAGTGCTTTGGGCCAGCTCTTGGGCTAAATATTGCCCGATGCCCCCCAGGCGACATTCCCCAAAGGCCTGGGTTTGCGTCACCACGTCACCGCCGCTGGTGCAGACCGCTTCGGACACAATCACCACGGAAAAGGCCTTGCCAGCGGCCTGGCGATCGCGAATGGCCTGGGACACCACTTCCAGCTTGTAAGGAATTTCGGGAATCAAAATCACATGGGCCCCGCCCGCGATGCCGGCGTGGAGGGCGATGTGGCCCGCGTCGCGCCCCATCACTTCCAGGATCATGACCCGATCGTGGCTGGCGGCGGTGAAGTGGAGCCGATCGAGGGCTTCCGTGGCAATGTTCACGGCTGTGTCAAACCCGATCGATTGTTCTGTGGCTGCCACATCGTTATCAATCGTTTTGGGAATCCCCACAAAGGGCAGACCCACCTTCGTCATCAGGTCATGAAGAATTTTCAGGCTCCCATCACCGCCAATGCCAACAATGGCTGACAGTTCCAACTCCCGACAACCCTCGGCAAAGTCCAAGGTACGGTCATGCACCGTGCCATCGGGCAAGGTCACCTGAAAGGGTTGGCCCCGGTTAATGGTTCCGAGCAGGGTTCCCCCCAAGGTTAACCACCGCTCAACTTTGTCCGGTGTCAGCAGCAGGGCTTCGGTGGGCTGCCGGGTTAGCCCTTCCGTACCGTGGCGAATGCCCATCACTTCCCAGCCGTAGCTGGCAGCCCGCATCACCACACCCCGAATGGCAGCATTTAGCCCTGCGCAATCTCCGCCGCTGGTCAGCACTCCGATTCGTTTTATCTCACCCATAGGATTGCATCTCTTATGCAAACGCTGCTCATGGGCGATCGTACGCGATCCCAACGGTGGGGCAAGCCTGTGTTAATAACTGCAATGGGATTGGGCGATCAAAATGGGGCGATCGTCCCATCTCGATCGCCCTATTTCGATCGCCCTGCGACTCCTGGCCTAGACCGTGCTGCTGGAAACCGCTTCCGTGGACGATCGGGGAACCGTGCGAGCCACGCGGGCCCGCTGCCCCCAAGTGAGGTCGATCGCATAGCACCGAGCCAGCACCCGCAACCACAGACCCGGCGCGCGCTGCTCCAACCAGGGCTGAATTCGGCGGGCGATCGCCGGTAGCCACCCCAGCAGCCAAGCCACCAAGCTCGACAGGGTAAAGGTAAGATAGCTGCCCATCCAGCGCCACAGATCCCAAGGGCCCGCCGAATCCCAAATCCACCACAGCAGCGTCGGATTTTGCACCGCCGCCTTCAGGGCCAGGCGATTGAACAACCACCAATCAAACCGATCCTTAATGAAGCGATCGGCCACATCCTCTTCGGCATCGGCCAGCAGGCCAAAGAAGGTGTTCAGCATGGAATTCACCCGCTGGGGTGGCAGCGTGCGACCCGTGGGAACCATCATCCCCTTCGAGAACATCCAAGTAACCGCCACGTTGCTTTGGTAGGCCCGGATTGAACCCAAGTCCTGTTCCGTCAGCAAGTCATGTTTCAAGGCCGTATCCAGCAGGTCTGTGAGCCGGCCCAAGTTGCGAATCATGGAACCAAAACCGGTGAACACCAAGGGAGATTGCAATGAAGCGGCATCCCCCAGAGCCAAGAGGCGATCGAACGAGACACGCCGCTCGCCCTCGCTTTGGCTGAAGTGACCGGGAATATAGCCAAAGGTGGCCTTGCCCCAGGTCAGCTTATCCAAATCGCAGCGGCGATATTCCGGCAGGATGCTGAAAAAGTCCTCATACATTTCCAGCAGGGAACCGGGATTTTCGGGGTGAACTTGGTGGTAGTGGAACAGATAAACTGTCACGGCCTTGCCCCCAATGGGGAACAGCTCCCAAATCAGTTGCCGGCCACGGGAAATGTCCCCGTGGCTGAACAGTACGTCGCCATAGTCCAAATCCCAGACCGGCCAATCAATCCCATTGGCAATCACGGCCCCCACCGTGGGACAAACGCTATCGAAAGCGCGCGTTCCGTTCAGTTGCCAGGCGATCGGGGAAGCCGTGCCCATGGCATCAATCAGCAACCGACCGGCCACTTGGCGAGTTTCCCCCGTGGGCAAGTGGTTGGCGGTCATGGTGATTCGATCGCCCATCACGTCCGCCCGTTCAAATTCCGTTTCGTCCCAAATGTCGCCGCCCGCTTCCCGCAGTTTTTGGCCACAGAGCTGAATGATGCGATCGGCCGCGATCGCCACATTCAGCACCGTCGGCGTGTGCAGCACATTGGCCCGCGCTTGCGGTGGATTGTTGGCATCAAAAAACTTGTGAAACCCATCGCGATATTCCGTGGCGATCAATCCTTCCACCTCAGCGGGCGTGAATAGGCCCAGGTCGATCGGCACTTGCAACTCTTCCCGGGAAATATTCCACTCCCGATTCATACGGCCAAAGGGCAACCGCTCCAGCAACAACACCCGATAGCCCAACCGCGCCATCATCGCCGCATGAATTACCCCCAAGGCCCCGCCCACATAGATCAAGTCATAGGTAATGGCCGGCAATGGGTCGGGGTTTTGCCCCTGAGAAGTTGTGCCCTGAGAAGTTGTGCCCTGAGAAGTTGTGCCCTGAGAAGCTTGGCCCTGAAAAATAACCTGCTTATGTTGCTGAGGATTCCGCACCGCTTCCCGCCAGCGCTTTTCCCACCAATAGGCCCTTAACAGATCCCGTTCACCATTGGGCATCCGTTGGAAATACTTAGCGGTTTGCGGATATTTGGGCGCAAGGGCCTCGAAAATATTGCTCTTTGTTAAGTCAATCTCAGGAAGTTCCGGGTAGGTGGTGGGGAATTTTTCGGCCACCTGTTGCCGCAGGGCCCGCACCAAGGCCCCTTCCCCCGCGATCGGGCGATCGCTCCACCGAAATAGCTTGAGATAGGTGGTGCGCTGCAAAGACCAAACGCAACCCGCCACGGTTTCCCCATCCCGATCGCCCGCCGGTTGCCAGCGAAACCCCGTGGGAGCCGCTACCTTCACCCCGCTGGGAACCATAAACTCTTGCTGCAACCAGTTCAGCACTGTTGTGGCTTCCGGAGTCGGCACTTCCAGATAAAGCAGTTCTTTCATGGATTGGGTTCTGATTACTCAAATCGTAAACGGGCGTAAAAAGAAGCGTTTTGCAACAAACTTGCAACCAAAGGGGGAGTGTTTCCTTTTTTAGGGTGAAGTTTTTCAGCCCGTGGGGTGCTGTGGTCGCTGCAAAGCTCACCTGAAAAGCATCTCAGGCTTTGGCGATCGTTTCCATCATCGCGTGTTTCCGAGGCCCTAGCCAAGCGACGGATCCCCGCTCAGTGGCCACGAACCCCGGAGGCGAGATGGTTTCACCTGTGATCTTAAGCAATCCTGGAAATATCCTTGACAGACGAAAGAAATGCGCTATCCTTCCGTTTACTCAAAATAATTAATAAACTTTACAGAAGTTTACAAATATCGAGAGTAATTGCCTAAGCTGACTTAACAGGGTTGATCGCATCGGGATCGCTCCCTGAGGATTCGGAATTGCCCCGCCCGTATTGCCCCGCCCGTATTGACCTGTTCTGTATTGACCTGTCCGTAAATACCTTGCGGGTTCCCTGGATCTGCAAGCGGTCTGGGGACAGGCGAGCTTGATCAAGCCGGATGGTTGATGGGTTGCCCCACTGCGCCACCGAATGGCCAACCTCGCCTGTCCCCAGGATGCCCAATTGAATTGGGTTTTGACTGGGGTTGGATGGGGGCTTCAGCGAGATCGCTACATGAGATGGCTACCCGAAATTGGGTTATCTCTCCCCGATCGCGCTTGCCCCTTCCAACCCAAAACCGGACAAATCTGTGGGCCCCAGTGCTCGTTGCCCGTTGAAGTTTCGCTTGCTGTCCTTGGGAAATAAACTTCCCGATCGCTCCCCGCTCAACACACCTTTTCGATTCGGAGTTTCGATTGTGAATGCGTTTAATCCAACTTATGGCCAGCCGCGCCCCCGACGGGCGGAGTTAATCCCCTCAGGTGAAGGGTTGATCGATTCGATCGCGGATGCCATCACCGTGGCGATCGCGGCGGCTCGGGCCAAGGGTCAATCCTTGGAAGATCTGACGGCGGAAGTGCTGGCGGATGATAACTTGCTGGATGGCGAGTCCCGGCGCTGGCTGAGTGATGTGGTGGCTCGCACCTGGGAACAACTGCACTAGGCGACTGCACTGGGCGATCGCAGCTAAGTGATCGCGGCTAGAGAATCGCGGCTAGGCGACTGCACTGGGCGATCGCAGCTAAGCGATCGCGGCTAGAGAATCGCGGCTAGGCGACTGCACTAGGCGATCGCAGCTAGGCGATCGAACAATCAAACTAGGCGATCCAGCGATCAAACTACGCAATCGCGGCTAGAGAATCGCCCCTAGGCAACCCAGCGCCCGATCGCCACACCCAAGGTGGCCACCCCCGCCATCACCAACAGGCGTTGGGTTTGGGACAAATTTTGCTCAACCATAATTGTCCAAAGGGGCATGGCGGAAAAGGTGAAGGCCAAGGCTCCCACCATGCCCAACCAAACAACCCCCAATGCCAAATTAATGACCGTGACAGCGGAAGCCAAGGCCAACAGAGCGTTGCGCAGGGCCCCGCTCCAGGAAACATGCATCAGAAATTTGGTGAGCAGGCCAACGGTTAGCCCGGTGGCCCCACCCAACAGAATGCTCAACACCTGCTGAGGCAACGGAACCGCTAGGACAATCGCCATGGCCCCGCCGGTTAGGGCCAAAAAACCCCATTGCAACCCGGCCATCCCCGCCAAGGAACTACAGGCCAGCAGCAACCAACTGTGGGGCGGTGGATCCAAAACGGCGAGGCTGCTGCCCCAGAGCGCATAACCCAAAAACCAGAGGGTTAACAATGGCAAGGGTAGGCGCTGGCCGGCTTCCCAGAGGTTCGCGGGTTTGGGTGGCGGCGGCGGCGGGCCCGCGTTGGGAACGGCAAAGTTGGGATTGCTCAACAAATAGCGATGGGGCCGATCGGGCGGGGGGGCGTTCGTTGTTGCATCGGTGGGTTCGATCGCCCCGGTCACCGCGTGATCGACAGGGTTCGATCGCCCTGAATCGATCGCTCGATCGGTGGTCGGTTGCGCTTGGGGCAAGGGATCGACGGGGCCCGGTTGCCAATCGGCGCTGAAGGGTTGTCCATCGGGCATGGTGGCGGCGGTGAAATCCCCTTGGGCGATCGGTTCCGAGTCCCAGTCGAAGATCGCGTCGGTCAAGTCTGCGGCCGCAAAACAAGCCCCGGTCAAAATTGCGCCGGTTAGGTTCGCCCCCCGCAAATTTGCCTGCCGAAAGTCAGCCGCCGACAAATCTGCCCCTTGCAGTTGGGCCGCCAACAGTTGGGCATTGACAAAGCTGGCTCCGCTAAAATTCGCCTTCTGGGCATTGACTCGATCGAGCCGGGCCGCACGCCATTGGCTTTCCGTGGCCGACACCTTCAGCAATGTGGCCCCGCTGCAATCCGTTTCGCTCAAATCAGCCCGATCGAGCTTGGCTTGGCGCAGGGACAGCCCCACTAACGACAGCTTGCGCAAACATTGCCCTTCCAGACTCACCCAAGGAAAGTCGCGCCGTCCCCGATCGAGCGCCAATTGAAACTCCGACAACTCCATGGCAACGAATCATCCCCCTACCGCGCAATGCGGCAACCCATGGCGTTAAGCTATGGAGCAGGCTCCATCAGCAATCGTTCCCTATTTTGGCTTCAAAAGCAGCTTGACCCATGCCTCGAACTCAAAAAAACGACAATTTTATTGACAAAACCTTTACGGTGATGGCGGACTTGATTCTGAAAGTGCTGCCCACCAACAAAAAAGCGAAAGAAGCTTTTGTTTATTACCGAGATGGCATGTCTGCCCAAGGCGAAGGTGAATATGCAGAAGCCTTGCAAAACTACGAAGAAGCCCTAAACCTAGAAGAAGATCCCTACGATCGCAGCTTCATCCTGTATAACATGGCTTTGATTTTTGCCAGCAATGGCGAACGGGACAAAGCCATTGATTACTATCATCAAGCCCTTGATCAGAATCCGCGAATGCCCCAGGCCTTGAATAACATTGCCGTCATTTATCACTACAACGGCGAGCAAGCCCAAGCCAGCGGCGAAGATGAAGCAGCCGAGCGTTGGTTCGACAAGGCGGCGGAATATTGGAAGCGGGCCATTCGCTTAGCACCCAACAACTACATCGAGGCCCAAAACTGGTTAAAAACCACCGGGCGATCAAACATGGATATCTTCTTCTAGGTTGATTTCCCCATCGTTTTTCAATCGATTGGATGCTCATTTTCGAGCTGAGATCTACATTGATTCTTGAGTCAATAGACCTCTTGTATCAATCAGGATCCTAGTCCTAAATTCCTCTCCCAGATTGCTGATTGACTGACAAAGCGCTCAAACGCTTGGTTCTCCGGTAGATTGGGTTTCGCAAAGCTCAACCCAACTCGATCACTACGAACCCTGCTGTTATTGGGTTTCGTACCTCAACCCAACCTACAAGATGATTGTTGATCAGCCGATCTTGAGAAGAGGAATTTTCGGGAAAGAGGTCTTATGATCTGGGCTAATCCTTTGAATCCCAGGTAACGACGACAGGCCCCAGGGCGATCGCCTAGTATTGCCACTTAGGATTCAATTTCTTGATCTGTTGGGATCCTGGAAATTGACCTTTCAACAAGCAAACCATCGCAATTAGAGCTGCTATGAGCCTCAGTTTGGACGAAGTTCGCAAAGTTGCCCATTTGGCGCGAATTCAACTGACTGCTGAAGAGGAGGAAAAATTCGCCGCCCAACTCAACAACATCCTGACCTATGTGGAACAGTTGAGCGAGTTGGATGTGACCGATGTGGAACCCACCACCCGGGCGATCGATGTGAATAATGTGATGCGTCCTGATCAACTCGATCGCTACACCGATCGGGAAGGTTTGTTGGGATGTGCGCCCGATCGCGATGAAGATTTCTTCAAAGTGCCCAAGATCTTGAACAGCTAAACGGGCGATCGGGTTAGGAACTCTGACCCATCCAAAAATTACACGGGGTGGGCGGATTCAATTCCGCCCATTTTTATGGCTCACGCAAGCTGGCTCATGCAATACCGACGATTTGGCAAAACCAATCTTCAACTATCCGTCTTTTCCTTGGGGACAATGCGGTGTTTGGATTCTGCCGAGCAGGCGGCCGAAGTGTTTGCTCGGGCGATCGAGCTGGGAATTAACCATTTTGAAACCGCTCGGGGTTATGGAGCCAGCGAAGTTTTTGTCGGTCAGGCGATCGCCCAAGGAATTGTGCCGCGCGATCAAGTCATTCTCACCAGCAAACTATTACCCACTGGCAGCCCAGAAGAGATCGATCGGCAACTGACCGAATCCCTGGAGCGCCTGCAAACGCCCTATTTAGATTGCCTAGCCATTCATGGGGTGAATCTGCCAGAACATTTGGATTGGATTCAAGATCAACAATCGGGAATGGCCGCGTTGCATCGGGCCCTGGCTGATGGTCGAATTCGTCATTTGGGATTTTCCACCCATGGGCCCTTGGCTTTGATTTTGCAGACCATTGCCACCGATCAATTTGAGTTTGTCAATTTACATTTCAACTACTTTTTTCAACGCAATGCCCCCGCTGTTCAAGCGGCCCTCGATCGGGATTTGGGCATTTTCATCATTTCCCCCGCCGACAAAGGGGGACAGCTCTACACCCCGCCGCCCACCTTGAGCCAACTCTGTGCGCCCCTGTCGCCGTTGGGAGCCGGTTACCGTTGGCTGCTGGCCCAACCGGGGATCACCACCCTGAGCGTTGGCCCCGCCAAGGTGGAAGAGTTGGGGGCGATCGAACCCTGGATTGAGCGCACCGAACCCCTCAGTGCGGAAGAGCAGGCAATTTTTAATCGGCTCGATCGACACCAAATTGCGGCCCTCGAAACCGATCGTTGTGCCCAATGCTATGCCTGCTTGCCCTGTCCCGAGGAAATTCAAATTCCAGAGGTGTTGCGGCTGCGTAATCTGGCGGTGGCTTTCAAAATGGTGGACTTTGGCCGCTACCGCTACGGCATGTTTGAAAATGCTGGACATTGGTTTCCAGGACAGCGGGGCGATCGCTGCACGGAATGCGGTGATTGCTTGCCCCGTTGCCCCGAGCAATTAAACATTCCCGACCTATTGCAAGACACCCACGATCGACTCAGCGGCCGTTGGGGTCGTCGCCTCTGGGATTAGGCAACTGGATATCGGTATCACGACGGTTTTCAGGAAATACTTGAAAGAGTATTTGAAAGAGTATTTGAAAGGATGTCTGAAGGGATATCTGAAGAGTGGTTTTCGGCACAGGTCAAGCAATCATCATCGTCTGGGCAAGGGGCTTAGGGCCTGTCGTCGTTTAGCCCGAAGCCCTAGATCTACCGTTAGCAGATCGTGGGGGACAAGGGGCTTAAGCCCCTTGTTACGACGACTGGGACATGGAAAATCAATCATTTCCGCCTGATTCTAGGAAATGAAGACAGGCCCTAAGCCCCCTGTCTTCATCAGTTGGTGAAACCCGCAAGATAGCCGTTTAGGCTTTTCAGACATCCCCTGAGGGCTGAAAGTAATTGCCGCCATCCAAATCTAGATAACAGTACAAATTTGTTTGAATTTCGTTGCTAAGTCGAATTTCAGATCGAGGTGTAAATCTTTTTTGAGTTCCTCGTAAAACCTAGCAGACAGTAGGTCAGACTGTTTTCTGATTTTTTCACTTTATTCTTCAACACATTACGCTTCAAGTTGACTTAAGAAGTGAATTGTTTAGATTATTTCTAAATATTTTTCAAATTATCTCCAAAGCATCTTTAAATTTCTTTTGAACCATTTACAAAACACTTTTTGTTATTTTTGCGACCATTTTTGCAAAATATTACGTAATCTTTACAACACATAGGCAGAGGATCTGAAATATACTGAAAACATACTCAAAATCCACCCAAATCAGACCTAAGACTTCTCTAAAAAACAATTCAAACATTAAATCTTTCTTAAAGATCTAAGAAATTCGAGTGTGAATTTGAACCTTTGATCGAATCCGGATTCAAGAACCATTGTTGATGATCTTTAAAAAACGCAGAGGTTTCTAAAGATTGCTGATAGTAAAAGCTAAAAAAACAAAAAGATTCCTCTATTTTCATGGCAGACGCGCTACATCTGACATAGGGAATTTTGAGCCTTTGAACTTGGTTCCTAGTCCCCGCTAAGGAAACCAACCTAAGTAAACCTGTATGTTTGATGCCGCTCCTTTGGGAGAATATGCCATGGCCAGCACTCAAGACGAGCAATCGTTGACGATGAGAGCCGAAGAAATTCGGGTCGTTGGCGTTGTCCAAGGAGTCGGATTTCGTCCCACGGTTTATCGATTAGCGATCGAATGTGGACTGATGGGATCGGTGGCGAATGATGGCGTGGGCGTGGTGATTCGGATTGCGGGCTATCCGGATCAAATTGATGTTTTTTTACAACGGCTTTATCAGGAAAAACCGCCTCTTTCCCGCATTGATACACTGATCCGAACCCCGATCGCCCTTTCGGAGTTGATGGAATCAGGACTGCCATCGTCGAGTGGCAACCTGTCCGCTGTTTCTCCGTCGGAATCTGGTGCTTTGGGCACGCTGGCGGCCCCCGAGAAATTACCTGAGAAATTACCGACAGAATCAGCAGCCGAATCCGCGACAGAACTGCTAACGAACTTGCCCACAGGGCCATCTAGGTTCACAGCGACCTTTGAGTCTGGATCCGACGATCTCACTTGGGATGAACATTCGATCGCCCTGGGGCAACAAACGGCGATGCAACTTCAGCGAAATCGCCAGGCAGCCCAGGCCGATGGCCATCCAAACAGTCATCAAGGGCCATCGATCGGGGACAAACCCCAGGGCCCCCGCTGCCCTTTGCATTTGCGACCAAAACATCGCCCTACCTATGCCCATGGACTGGAGGAGGAGTCGGTGGTGGCGAGGGAAACCGCGCAGCCCGTTCCTTGGAGGGCCGTGGCGGTTGCCGATGACGGCATGATCGAGCAGCAGGCTGGGGAAACTTACGGAGAAGTGATGGCGATGGATCGCCGGGAAGGGTCGAGCGCGGGGCAAGGGGAAGCCAAGAGTCACGGTCGATCGCGCTGGTTAGACAGGGGCCCCGAAGGTGAGCGGCCGTCCCCGATCGACCCTGAGCATGGCGCGGAATCCGAGAGCGCTGGGCGGTTGGATCAGGTCGATCCGGTGCGGACTGAGTTGAATGGGCATTCTGGTGCGGATCAGACGGATTTAGGCGATCGGGATGATCCCCGCTCGGCCGTTGATGGCAACGGAGCCGCAGCTCCCGCCAGCGATTCCCTGTCTCGATCGCGCTTGGATCAGTTGTTTGATAGCTCACCCACGGCTGCTCCCAGCGAACCATCGGGCGATTGGGGGCCGCGTTCTGGCATCCGTCCTGATGTCCGTCCTGGCATCTCAGATCGGCGATCGGGCGATCGGGCAGAACCCAACGATCAAGATTGGCGAGATCGTCCTCCATCGTTGGGGTTTGACCAGGACTTGCATCAAGATTCCACTCAAGATTTAGATCATGGTCTGTTAGATCACGATCGGGGGGATCACAATCGGGGAGATCACGGTCTCAACCAGGATTTTGCTCAAGACTTACATCAGCCCCTGGATCCAGAACTTTCCAACTCCTTGGCGGAGGAGCTGGCAGAACTCTTGGAGCCGGCCATCGATCGGTTGCGGCCCTTGGAATCGGTAGAGCCGCCCACGACTCCCCTGGGGCCGATCGTGCCGGTGGTGGTGGATGATGCGGATCTGGGGCCAGCTTTGTATACGCCGCTGCAACCCCCAACCCCGATCGTGTCTCGATCGGCTCCCTTGCCGGTTTCCCATCGCAGCCGCGCCCTGGATTTGTCCTCGGCGGAACTCCTGGGGCGATCGCCCTTGTCTTTTCGGATTTTGGAGAGCCAGTCGGGCCCGGTGCGCACCCAAATTGCGCCGGACACGGCCACCTGTGCCGCCTGTCTGCGGGATTTGCACGATCCCCACAGCCGTTATTATCACTATCCCTTCGTGAACTGCACCCATTGCGGACCGCGGCTGACGGTGATTCGCTCCCTGCCCTACGATCGGGTACGCACCAGCATGGTG
This sequence comes from Limnothrix redekei LRLZ20PSL1, assembly GCF_043235035.1. Classification (NCBI taxonomy): domain Bacteria; kingdom Bacillati; phylum Cyanobacteriota; class Cyanophyceae; order Pseudanabaenales; family Pseudanabaenaceae; genus Limnothrix; species Limnothrix redekei. The sequence goes on from NZ_JAZAQF010000021.1 coordinate 24,953, forward strand.
GGGTTTCAGCTCTGTCCTGACTGCCAGCGTGATTACGACAGTCCGAGCGATCGCCGCTTCCATGCCCAGCCCACGGCCTGCCCGGAATGCGGGCCGCGCATTTGGTTTGAGCGCCCCAACCAGCAACGGCCGATTGTGAAGGATGAGCAGGCGATCGCCCAGGCGGCAGAAGCCATTCGCCAGGGGGCGATCGTGGCCATCAAAGGCTTGGGCGGCATCCACTTAGCCTGCGATGCCACCCAGGAGGCCGTGGTGCAACGGCTGCGGGCCCGGAAACATCGCCCCCACAAGCCTTTGGCGGTGATGGCCCGCAATTTGGAGTCCGTGCGGCAGTTTTGCGTAGTCAGTGATCACGAGCGATCGCTCCTCTTGGGGGGTGCTGCCCCGATCGTGCTGCTCACGATCCGCGATCCTCATTATTTGGCCCCGTCGGTGGCTCCTGACATGACGGAGGCGGGGGTGATGTTGCCCTACTCTCCCCTGCACCATCTCCTGATGAGTGCGGTGGATCGGCCCATTGTGCTGACCAGCGGCAACCGGGCCGGCAATCCCCAATGCATTGACAACCACGAAGCCCATCTTCAGTTGCAGTCGATCGCCGATGCCTTTTTGCTCCACAACCGATCGATCCTGAATCGGGTGGATGATTCGGTGGTGCGGGTGTTGCCCACTTCGGTACAGGTGATTCGGCGATCGCGCGGCTACGCTCCCAGTTCCATTAATCTGCCGCCGGGCCTCACCAACAGCCCGCCGATCTTGGCCCTGGGCAGCGATCTAAAAAACACCATTTGCCTCTCGCGGGACGGACAAGCCATTCTCTCGCCTCACATTGGAGACTTAGACTCGCCCGCCTGCCTCCAGGCCTACAGCACCGCAATCACGGACTTGCGCAATTTGTTTGACCACCGCCCCAGCGCGATCGCCGTGGACTTGCACCCAGACAGCCAAGCCGTGAAGGTGGGTGAATCCTTGGCCAAGGCCTTGGAAGTGCCATTGCTGCGTATTCAGCACCACCATGCCCACATTGCCGCCTGCTTGGCCGACAACCAATGGGGATTCGATCGCCCGCCCGTGTTGGGCATTGCCCTGGATGGATTCGGTTGGGGCAGCGATGGCACGGTTTGGGGTGGCGAGCTGCTGTGGACAACCTACGAGCAATATCACCGAGTCGGGGCCCTTTGGCCAGCGCGGTTACTGGGGGGCAACCGCGCTGCTCAGGAGCCTTGGCGCAATCTATACGCCCAGTTCCACGCCATGGGCCTGCTCGATCGGGTGGACTCCGAAGAGTGGTTTGCCCAAAAGCCACTGAATCTACTGACGGGCATGGCCCAAACGGGGTTCAACAGCCCTTGGTCCTCATCCTGCGGACGGCTGTTTGATGCGGTGGCGGCCTTTTTGGGCTGTGCGCCCGACTGCTTGAGCTATGAAGGGCAAGCGGCGATCACCCTCGAAAACCTAGCCCGCCAAGCTTGGGATCAAGATCAGCAGGCCTACCCGATCGAGCTGCGATCGGAATCGCTGCTGTGGCTGCATCCCCAACCCCTTTGGGAAGCCCTGATTTTGGATCGGGCATTGGGGCTGCCCGAGGCGGTGATGGCCCTGCGGTTCCATCGCGGCTTGGCCCAGGCTTTGGTGCAAGCGGCCCAAACCTTGAAGCAGCAGGGATTGCACTTTGGGGCGATCGCCTGTGGTGGTGGAGTCTTCCAAAATCGGCTGTTGTTGCAATGTTTGGAAGCCGCCCTGATAGCCAGCAATCTGCACGATCCCCTGCTGTTGCCGCAACAGGTTCCCGTAAACGATGGGGGCTTGGCGTTGGGGCAAACGGCGATCGCCGCCGCTTGGCTTCAGTTGGGCCATGTTTAGGGTCTCGGTGATCCGGTGCTGGTAACCACTGGAAATTACCAGCAATCACCAGCAATCACCAGCCATTCAAAATCACGAGCCATTTAAAGCCAGCCATTCAACGCCAGCCCTTAGGAGTCATTGAGAGGTTTCAGGATGTGTTTAGCGGTTCCGGGCCAAGTGGTGGCCATTGTCAGTGGAGATCAACAGCTAGCCACGGTTGATTTGAGCGGTGTTCGGCGATCGGTCAGCTTGGCCTGTTTGGTCACGCCCGATCGCCCGATCGAGCAGTGGGTGGGGCGCTGGGTGGTGGTTCACGCGGGTTTTGCCTTGGAAGAGTTGGATGTGGCCGCAGCCACGGAAACCCTGACTTGGATTGATCGCCTGACAACTCCCGTGTGATCCAGTTCCCGTGTGATCCAGTTCCCGCGTGATCCAGTTCCCGCGTGATCCAGTCTGACTGTCTCAAACCCTGTTCCAGAAACTGTGCCTTAAGAAGTCATTTCGAGAAGTCATTTCAAGAAGTCATTTGCTGAAGCAGTCATTACCCAAAAGCCGTTTGAAGAGCCGTTTCAGGAGTTTGCGATGAAGTTTGTGACGGAATTTCGTGATCCCGCGTCGGTGGCGGGGTGGGTGCGGGAAATTGCCCATTTAGCGCAACGGCTCGATCGCCCCGTGGCCCTGATGGAAGTCTGCGGCGGCCAGACCCACACCATCTTTAAACATGGTCTCGAAGCCCTACTGCCGGAAACCGTGGAGCTGATCCATGGGCCCGGTTGTCCCGTGTGCATCATGCCTCGGGGCCGAATTGACGACGCGATCGCCCTAGCAGAACAACCGGGCATGATCTTTGCCACCTTTGGCGATGCCCTGCGAGTGCCCGGGGCACGGGGCAGCCTAATGCAGGCCAAGGCCCGAGGAGCCGATGTGCGCGTGGTCTATTCGCCCCTCGATGCGCTGACCTTGGCCCAAACCCACCCCGATCGGCCCGTGGTCTTTTTTGGGTTGGGCTTTGAAACCACGGCCCCCGCCGTTGCCATGACCATCCTGGCGGCGGCCCGTGCCCAGCAAGCTAACTTCAGCGTCTTTTGCAACCACGTGCTCGTTGTCCCGGCTCTGGAATTTTTGCTCCAGGCCAGCGGCTTGCGTTTGGATGGGTTCATTGGGCCCGGCCATGTGAGCGCCGTGATTGGCACCGATCCCTATCAAGCGGTGGTCGATCGCTATCAGAAACCGGTGGTGGTGGGAGGCTTTGAGCCGATCGACCTGCTCCAATCGATCTGGATGTTGCTGTTGCAGTTGGTTGAAGGGCGCTGTGCCGTGGAAAACCAATATCACCGGCTGGTGAAACCCGAGGGCAACAGTCCAGCCCTGGCCGCCATGGCCCAGGTGTTCACGGTGCGGGAGCAATTTGAGTGGCGAGGTTTGGGATCCCTGCCCCGATCGGGTTTGGCGATCGCTCCGGCCTTTGCGGCCTTTGACGCAGAACAGCGCTATTGCCTACCCAGCCAAGCCAGTGAGGATTCACCCGTTTGCCAATGCGGCCTCATTTTGCAGGGCAAGCTCAAACCCTGGGAATGTAGTGCCTTTGGGCGCGGTTGCACCCCTGACCATCCCCTAGGCGCTTGCATGGTTTCCTCCGAAGGGGCCTGCGCTGCCTATTACAAATACGGTCACGGGGGCCCCCGATCGCCCATGGCCGCGCCCCGCAGATTTGCCGAAACGCCCGCCCGCCCTTCGCTGCGATCAGAATTGGCCCGATAGCTGCATTGGCCCGATCGCCGTGATTTCTGCCCTAACTTCCTGATGCTATGGCTTCTTCTAATCATCCGTCCGATTTCATCGCCACCCCCCCATCCAACGTGCTCGAGTTTCAGCAGCCCCAACACCGCACCCGATCGAGCGACGAAGGCTACATCACCTTGACCCATGGCAGCGGCGGCCGGGCCACCCATAACCTGATCGCTGACATTTTTCTAGAAACCTTTCGCAGCGATGCTCTCAATGCGCTGGATGACAGTGCGCGGCTGGACTTAGCCCTGTTTATGGCTCGGGGCGATCGGTTGGCCTTCACCACCGACTCCTTTGTAGTGGATCCGCTGTTTTTTCCCGGCGGCGACATCGGCAGCCTGGCCATCAATGGCACGGTGAATGATTTGGCCGTGACCGGGGCCCAGCCGCTTTATCTCTCCTGTGGGTTCATCATTGAAGAGGGCACCCCGATCGCTCTGCTACGCCGCATTGCCCAGAGCATGAAACTGGCCGCCGACACGGCCCGCGTCAAGGTGGTGGCCGGCGACACAAAGGTTGTGCCTCGGGGCAAAGGTGACCAAATTTATATCAATACCGCCGGGGTGGGTGTGGCGCGATCGAACCAAGTGCCCGGGCCGCGCTACCTGCAACCGGGTGATGCCATTCTGCTCAGTGGCCCCATGGGCGACCATGGCACGGCTATTTTGTTAGCCCGAGGAGACTTGGCCCTCGAAGCGGACATCACCAGCGATTGCCAGCCTCTGCATGATCTGGCGGCGGCCCTCTGTGAAGCTTGTCCCACCGTGCGGGCCATGCGCGATGCCACTCGGGGCGGAGTGGCGGCCGTGCTGAATGAATTTGCCCAAACCAGCCGCGTCAGCATGGTGCTCGAAGAGGCGGCGTTGCCCGTGCGGCCGCCCGTGGCCGCCGCCTGCGAAGTGTTGGGTCTCGATCCTTTGCACATGGCTAACGAGGGTCTGTTGGTGGCGGTGGTTCCGGGGGAATTTGCAGCTCGGGCCCTGATGGCCATGCAAATGCTGCCGGAAGGGCGGGAGGCCTGTTTGGTGGGCCATGTGACCAAAGCGGATCCACCAGTGGTGATTTTGCAAACGAGCTTTGGTTCTGAACGAATTATTGAGTGGCCGATGGGCGATCCCTTACCTCGGATTTGCTAGGGCCGATTTTGCTAGGGCTGATGGGTTCGAGCTAATTGGTTTGGGCTAATTGGTTTGGGCTAATTGGTTTGGGCTGATGGGTTCGAGCTAATTGGTTTGGGCTAATTGGTTTGGGCTAATTGGTTTGGGCTAATTGGTTTGGGCTAATTGGTTTGGGCTAATTGGTTTGGGCCGATCGAACACAGGAGGAATGCAATGCACGAACTAGGCATTACCCAAGAACTGGTGCGGTTGGCGCTGGCTCAGGCCCAAGGGGCCCCCATCCGCCGACTGGATTTGGCCGTGGGGGCCCTGTCGGGCATTTCCACGGAGGCGATTGCCTTTTGTTTTGGCCCCTGCGCCATGGGCACGGCCCTGGAGGGGGCGGAGTTGGACATCACAATCGTGCCTGGCCGGGCCCGCTGCCACCATTGCGGCCGAGATTTCCCCCTGGATGATGTGGTGGGGATTTGCCCCCACTGCAACAGCTTGGATTGGGCGATCGAGGCGGGCCAAGACTTGATTTTAAAAACCTTGGAGATCATCCCATGTGCGTAACCTGCGGTTGTGATGAGGGGGCATCGGTCACGATCACCAACCTATCCCAAACTGAGCTACCCCAAACTGAGCTGCCCCAATCAGAGGCGATCGACCCAGCATTGGGCCGTCCCCCGATCGGCTCCGATTGGCACAGTCACCAACATCCCGATGGTTCAGTGGTGGTGCATCGCCACGGGCCCGCAACACCCAGCCCCAGCCCTGATCATCACCACCATTCTCATCCTCACCATCACGACCATCCCCAGGCCGGTTTGGATCATCACCTAGCCGATCGCCCCTCTCTGACGGCAACGGATCCGGTCACCCAAACCCTGCACCTCGAAGCACGGCTACTAGACAAAAACAACCAACTGGCCGCCGCCAACCGTCAATGGTTCCAAACCCAGGGCATTTGGGCCCTGAACCTGATGAGCGGGCCCGGGGCCGGCAAAACAACGCTGCTGGTGAAAACTCTGATGGATTTAGCCGATCGGGTCTCCTTCGCCGTTATTGAAGGGGATCAGGCCACCTTGAATGATGCGGAGCGGGTGCGGGCCACCGGTTGCCCCGTGGTTCAGGTCAACACGGGCACGGGTTGCCATCTGGACGCGGCCATGGTGCAAGGAGGCTGTCAGCAACTGCAACCGCCACCGGGCAGCATTTTGGCGATCGAGAATGTGGGCAACCTGGTTTGTCCTGCGCTGTTTGATTTGGGAGAAGCGTCCCGGGTCGGGATTTTTTCGGTCACAGAAGGTGAAGATAAACCCCTGAAGTATCCACACTTGTTTCGGGCCTGCGATTTGGTGCTGCTGAGCAAAATCGATTTACTGCCCTACTTGCCCTTTGATCTAGACCGGGCGATCGCTGCCGTGAAGCAGGTGAACCCCAAGGCGCGAATTTTGCCCCTCTCGTCTCTGACTGGCGAAGGGTTAGCCGATTGGTACAACTGGCTCTTGGCTCAACGCGATCGAGCCTGTCATGCGGCCGCCGCCGATTTGGTTCCCTAGGGCAACATCAATGCGCCCACCGGTCGGTGGGTTGGGGGACAGGGTTCCAAGCGCAGGCCAAACACCGCCGCAAACTGTTCTGCCACCACCGATCGCACCTGGGCCACCGTCAATCCAGGGACAAAATCCACCAATCGGCCCACGGGGCGATCGGCAATTCCACAGGGCACGATCTCCCGAAAGCCCGCCAGCTCACAATCCACATTCAGAGCAAAGCCGTGCATGGTCACCCAACGGCTGACTTGAATCCCGATCGCCGCCACCTTTCGCCCCTCTAGCCACACCCCCGTCAGGCCCGGCAGCCGTTCCGCACCCAAGCCCCAAGTCCCGATCGCCCGAATCAACACCTCCTCCAACTGGCGCAGATACCAATGGAGATCCGGTTCGTGGCGGCGCAAATTCAAAATTGGATAGCCGACTAACTGCCCAGGGCAATGGTGGGTTACCTCGCCTCCGCGCTCAATGGGTATCAACGGCACGGGATGGGTTGCGGGGTCAAACCGCACAAAGGCGCGATCGGCCCCACGCCCTAGGGTATAAACCGGCGGGTGTTCCAACAGCATTAACCCATCGGGCAGCGTCGGATCCGCGATTCGATCGGCCTGCCACTGGCGCTGCCAACCCCAAGCCACTTCGTAAGCTGTGGTTTGCAAATTCAGTTGCCAACAGGGAGCGATCGGCCTGGCACCTTCCCCAGTGGTTTCAGTAGCAGCATCACAAACCATAGGCTCTAGCCGAATGCCCTAACCATAAAGCCCTAACCATAAAGATTGAGAATTGCCAAGGGGAATTTGGTGATGGTTTGTGGGGAATCACTGAAGAAAAGGTCAAGAATCATCAACAGATGCAAAAGATTTTAAAGGAAATTCTTCCCCCGATTCCAAAGTGCTACGTTGAAAGTATCACCCATCTCGAAGGGGAGGAAGCTCTATGAAGCTTGTCATCCAGGGTAAAAACATCGAGATTACCGATGCACTGCGTGACTATGTTCAGCAAAAAATTGAAAAGGCCGTCAGCCATTTTCAACACTTAACTCTTGAAGTGGACGTGCATTTGTCGGTAGCTCGCAACCCCCGGATTGATTCTAACCAAACGGCTGAGGTGACCATTTACGCGAACCGCACAGTTGTTCGAGCTGAAGAAAGCAGCGAGAACCTGTATGCCAGCATTGATATGGTTGCTGACAAGATTGCCCGTCAACTTCGCAAGTATAAGGAAAAACATCAAGAACGTCGCCGCGAGCCGGTGAAGACCGCAGAAGTGCTGGGCGAAATGCCAGTCGGAACCATTATTCCGCCCCGAGAACCCGAGTTGCCGGTGGATGTGGTGCGGACGAAATACTTTGAAATGGCCCCGATGACGATCGCAGAGGCCTTGGAGCAACTGGAGCTGGTTGATCACGATTTCTTCATGTTCTGCAACTCAGAAACGGGTGAAATCAACGTGATTTATGAACGGAACCATGGCGGTTACGGCGTGATTCAACCCCGCAAGGCCCAACGCTTTGCCGAGAACTCTTCTGCCGCTTAGAGGTTGCTTGAAAAGCATCTGGAAGCGCTCGCTAAATACCGTAGCCATTAGGGACAAGGGGCTTAAGCCCCTTGTTGTTGTAGATCGAGCAAGCTGCCTACCAAATCTAGCTTTTTAAACACCCGCTGAGGCTGAATTAGCAAACTGAAGATTACTCATGAAGGAGTAATTGATTCAGCAGCAATGTGTTGAACGATCCTTGGACAATTCAGACTTGTGACTAGGGTCTGTTGAATATCCTATGCCACCACAATTTTGACTGCCTCAAGCCTTGGGACATCCTGACTTTTGAAGCATTTTCCACTCTTGTAAAACAAAAGGCGGTACGGGAATTTCTGCCTGATCAGCATCACCGACGGGGATGGTTAATCGCAAAATGCCTAATTGATTTAACCGACTTACCACGGAATCAAATTCATATTCTCCGGCGTTGAGGGCTAGCGAATCGATCGGGAACTGATCCGCAAGCTGGGCAACAGCCCCTGTGGAATTGGTGACGATTAAAGATCGATCGCGATTGACCCGCAAACTGGGAAACCCAACCACCCGCAACCGAAATCCTGTTGTGGGTGGTTGTCCGTTGGCCGCTTCGCCAAACAACACTAATTGCCAACTGCGATCGCGCTGATCTCGCAAAGATTGCAACGATCGACACAAGACCCGATCGCCCGGCAGGGGATAGGGGTGCAGGCTCGCCATCGCGGGTTCCGGCATTAGCCCCCAACCCCAAAGGACAACCGCCAACAGCAACCCCAAGGCCTTGCCCAACGCAAGCCAACCGATCCACCCCCTGAGCGATTGGGGCGATCGAACGGTTTCCTGGTTTGTTTGGATATTTTGACTCTTTTGGCGATTCATAATGCTTTCCCAAGTTCTCATAATTCTTCTCAATTCTGTGGAGTAACTCTTTCGGGCGATCGTGCTAGTCTAAATTCGTGTACTGCAATCAATGCGTTGATAGCAATTCAGCAACCCCAGCAAAGAAATTCAGGTAAAGAAATCCAAGCCAGGAAATCCAAGCAAGAAAACCCAAGCAAAGATTTCAGCAACCTAAAATCAGCAGCGTCAAATCAGCAGCGTCAAATCAGCAAGCGCCAAATAAACTGCCCATCTGGCAAATGTTCGGGCAAGTTTTGGCTCTGGCGCTGAACCCGATGGGGGCAGCAAAACCGCCAACAAACCCATTGCCCATCGCTGCTTTCTTAGCTTACCGATCATCTTCAAAATTCAGCATATTCAATCCAAGGAGTCACTATGACCGGTCGAGGCGGTCGCCGTCCGGGCGCGGGTCGTCCCAAAGGCACAGGTAAATATGGCGAACCCACCAAAGCGGTTCGACTGCCGATCAGTTTTGTCGATCGCCTGCCGGAACTCCTGGCCCAATGGCAGCTTGATCAATTGGAACCGGAAGCCATCGGCGATGGCCGGCTCCAACGCATTGAAGACCACCCCACACCACCCCTGCGCCTCTATGAAATGCCGGCGGCCGCTGGGTTACACGCCTTTGCGCCCCAAGAGGACACGGAACCCGACGCGATCGACCTGAACACCTATCTCAGTCGGCATCCCAGCGAGTCTTTTTTGGTGCGGGTCACGGGAGATTCCATGATCGGCATTGGCATCTATCCCGATGACCTGCTGGTGATTGATGCCTCCGAGGCGGACAACGCCCAGACGGGACAAATCGTACTGGCGTTGGTGGATGACAAGGTAACAGTCAAGCGGCTGCAAGTGCTGGATGGTCGCATTTTTCTGCATTCCGAAAATCCGATCTATGCCCCTTTGCAAATCACCGAAGGGATGGTGTTTAAGATTTTGGGGATTGTGGCCAGCGCCATTCACCAATTCCGCTAACCCAGATCAATCTGATCCTAGTCCTCTGAGACCGGGGCCCGGTGACGCAAAAAATCTTGCAGATCCTGAGGGCTGTTGCAGTTGCGCAAGGTAGCCGCCTCCAGCGTCGTCAGCGGTAGATAAATGGCTCGCTGTTCCGTCGCCAGTTGGTCTAACCAGGCCTGAAACGATCGCCCGCCTTGATCAATAAAAGTCCGCAGTTGGGGCGCGATCGCTGGTCGATACAGCCCACACAGGGGTTCCCAACCGCGATCGGTGCGTGGAACCAGCGCCACTTGCTTGGAACTGAGGGCATGGCGGCGATCGAGCCAGGAACGACAAACAGGCCCATCCAAACAGGGCAAATCGCAAGCCAGTAGCCACACCCAGTTAATGTCGGTTAGGTCTCGGGCCGCGCGATCGAGCAACTCTGAAAAAGCCAACAGCGGCCCCCGATCGGCCACCGACTCCCGCCACCAATCCACTGGCAAGGCAGCCGTGGCGGGATGGGTTTGGTAGCGTTCCGGCCAGGGCGAAAAAATAATTGGTCGGCGTTCCGTCACCGCAATAGCCACCTCACAAACCCGATGGAGCATGGGCTGTCCGTTCCAAGGCAGCAACACCTTGTCGCGTCCCATCCGACGACTTTGCCCACCTGCCAAGATTGCTGCCTGAATCATGAGTGCTTATCCACCTGCGGGCCATGGTTCTCAGTGATGAGCACACTGCTCCCGGGCTATCCCTGAACCTCCAATTTACTTTGCCAGGCGGACGGCATACCACTGCAAGAATCGATCGGGGCCCAAGTCCAGCTCGCAGGCTTCTTCAATGAGCGATCGCACCCGCGCTTCTGTGGTGGCCAACCGTTGCAAGTCACGCGGCAGGCGATCGCCCAAGGATTCCACCACGCCGGTCAGTTTTTCGCGCAACTCCTCCACGGACAAAATCACTTCGGGTTGATTGGTTTCGAGCACGACAAAATATTCATTTTCTTGGTACAGCATTGCATCAGCCATCGATCGCTTCTCCTATTCAGAAAAACTGCGTGTAAATGACCCCAAAATATAGAGGGCGCACGGCGGTGCGCCCCTACTTATACTTCCAAAACACTTAGGGCAAGGAGCTTAAGCCCCTTGTCTGGTGATGGCTTGGATCGGTGATTAACCCTAAATTCCCGCGTGGCCCATCGCCAAACCAGCTACCAACATCCCCAACACCAAAAAGGGCTGAGCACTGGCTTGATATTTCACATCATTCTTCAGCGGATCGCGTAGGAAATACATATCCTGGAACACGATTTGCGGAATGATCAATAGACCCAAAATTGAGGCGTATAAATTCTCATGCAGGCTGACCAAATAGCCCGCAATGCCGATTTGGAACGTGTCGATCATGGCCACACAAATCCAAGCGGCCGTGCCAATGCCGAACATCACAGGCAGCGACTTCAGACCCAAGGTGCGATCGCCCTCCACGCTCTTGAAGTCATTAACGATCGCAATGCCCAAGCCCGCCAAACTATAAATCAGCGTCACCACCGCCACCGTCGGCGTGAGCGTGCCAAACAGCGCTTGGCCCGCCCACCAAGGCAGAGCAATATAGCTTGCGCCGAGGGCATAGTTACCAAGCCAGCCATTTTGCTTCAGCTTCAGGGGCGGCGCGGAATAGATATAGGAGACGATCGAACCACCGATCGCTAAGGCCGTGATGATCGGGAATTCGTGACCCGACCAGCGATCGAGGATGTAGGCTACACCGATGCCCCCGAACAGCAATACCAAAATTTGCGTCACCACCTGCGGAATCGAAATTGCGCCGGAGGGAATCGGGCGATAGGGTTCGTTGATCGCGTCAATTTCCCGATCGTAGTAGTCGTTGATCGTTTGGGTGTAGCCCGTCAGCAACGGCCCCGACATCAACATACAGAGCGCCGATTTCAGGAAGTTCTCCAGCGTCCATTCATAGTGCCCCGAGGAAGCCGCCCCACAGACCACGCCCCAAATTAGGGGAATCCAGGTGATCGGCTTCATCAATTGCAGGCGAATTTTCCAAATATTGGTTTCCCCGCTGGCAGCTCCCTTCATCCCCAGCATTTGCCGGGCCTTGGAGCCGCTATCTTCGGCGGGGGTGGGCGTTTCGATCGCCTCGGTGTTGGGTTCGGTGGTCATGGTTCGATCGATGGGTTGGATCTTGCTTGTCGTTGGGAGCCATGGTATCGCGTCTGCTCTCCGTCCGGGTCTTTGCCTCGCAGATCTCGCGTATCGGAGGGCGCATGGCGATGCGCCCCTACGGGAATCGATCGGGTTTGTCCGTTGCACTGCTGTTTGTTGGCTAGACGATCGGGGGCATTTCAGCCCAACAAGGCCGTAATTTGACCCAGCAAGCCATTGATAGCACTCGATAGGCTGGGAATAATTAGGGATAGGGTTTTGAAGAAGCTAATCGATTTGTCGGCGGCTTCTTTATCGCAGAAAAATCGTAGGGTGCATGGGAGCAAGGCCCAATGGTTACGAAACGCTGCATTTGTTCTCCCATGCACCGAAAATTGATCGCCACCCAACCGATCGGGAATCGTCGTTGCAAACTTGACGGGTGGCGGTGCATGGGAAATGAATGGGGATTGTTATGGCCTGCCAAGCGTTCTCCCATGCACCCTACGGGCGTTTCGTAAGGGAAAAGGGATGCCGCTAGTATAAGCAACCCACTCAAGGCCCGTCTCTCTTGGGTTAGCCCCGCTCCGTTGACGCAGCACCCGCCAGCCAGCCAAAGAGCCGATCGCCCGTCAAATTGAGATCCAAGTCCGGCAACACCGGCAACCGATCGCCCCCGGCCAGTTCCACCGGAGCGCGATCGGGCAAAAACACCACCACCACCCGATCGCGCGGCAACACCAACCATCCCAACTGGCTGCCATGGGCCAAACAATGGGTGAGATTCCGAATCACACGGGTTTCGCCCTGGGCCGGCGACAAAATTTCGATCGCCCAAGCCGGAGCAAACTCAATCCCTTCAGCAATCACGATTCCTTGGGAGTCGATCGGCAACTCAGCGGTTTTCAACACCGACAAATCAGGCACGATCGACCGATCGCCAAAGGTGCAACGCAACTCCGGCAACGCTTCCCAACCGGAAGCGATCGCATTAATCGCCACCGCCAACCGAATTTGCAGCCGACGATGTTGAACTCCGGGCATCGGTTTTTGCTGGGCTAGGCGATCGCGAAATTCCCAAGCGGGCGATTCGTCAATCTCCGGCCGCCGCAAAAAGTCCGCCAGGGTCAACGCAGGGGTGATGGTGGGTAGCGCCATGGCCACATTGCCTCCAGGGGGTCAGCCGATCCCATTGTCTTGCACGATCGAGGGGTGGGGGCTGAGCTTAAAAGGAAATGATCAAGTAGCGATCGCTGAATTTTGCGCCCTTCACCGATCGCCCGGCCAGGGACGGCGGCAAGAAGATGTTGCGGCGTTGTTCACCCGCTTCGATCGTCACCTCCGGCCCCGATTGGGTCAGGTGGATTTGTTCCTTGGTGAAGCCCGGCAAAAACAGCTTCACCTGTTGGGTGGCCAAGTCGATTTCGATCGGGCGGGGAGCCTGCTGGGCCAAGGTGGCAAAATCCGGCATCAGCGGGATCAGCGCATCCCAGTTCGGGATGGTGGTTTGCTCAGGAATTGCCGTCACGGTCAGGGGCTTGAAGTCTGAGCCGATCGCCCCTGGATCGCTCGATCGATTCAAAAACAACCCGCCTACGGTTAAGCCCGCCTGTTGCGCGCTGCCCCACAGATATTGAGCCAGGGCCTGCGAAACTGGATCGCCATTGGCCACCAGCCAGCCCGCCACGCGACGCGGATCGGCCAGTAGGTTTCGTCCCCCGTCAAGTAGGGCTTGAAACTCACCGAGGGGCCCTTCCCACGGCGTGCTAGACAGATTCGTGGTGCTCAACACCGCCATGGAAATCGGCTGCACAAAGGGCGAAATCGCCTTGGCAAAGTCCGACTCGGCCACCACCTTTTGGAAGCGGCGCACATACCAAGACAAAACCTCCGGCGCGCCGATGGTTAGCAGGGTGGCTCGATCGCTGTTGCCGTCATAGACGATCGCGTCGTAATTTCCCGATGCTTCGTATTGCCGCAAGGTGTTCAACGTCAGCGCCCGATCCATCCCCGGCAACACGGCCAGTTCTTCGCCGTAAACATTGCGGAAAAAGGGTTGGCGCAAATATTCCGACTCTAGGCGCTTAATTTCATCCCAACCCCGTTCCAGCAGGGTGGTGGCGGCCGGTTGCACGGCCCAAAGATTAGAGCCGATCGCCTGGGGATCCGAGCCGATCGCCCCCGTTCCCAACATCATGCCCAGGGTAGGCCCCGCATCTTGCCCAAACAGCAGCACCCGCTTGCCTCGGTTGGCCAGGGCCATCGCCGCCGCGATCGCCAGGGTCGATCGCCCCGATCCCCCTTTTCCCAACAGCGTCAGCGTGAAAGCCACGATCGCACTCCTCTAGCGTTGTCGCCCCCCATTGTGCCAACGATTGCCGACCGGCGTGTATTTACTGGCGCATCTCGCCCAAAATTTCGATCACCCGTTGAATTTCTGTTTTTAGGCCGGTGACATCTGTTTTCAGAGCGGTGATGTCACTTTGCATCTGATCCATGCGGGCAAAGCTAGCGGCTTGGAGTTGATCGATGCGGGCAAAGGTTTGGTCAAATAAGCCCAGAAACGTATCGGTGCGATCGTCTACGATCTGCTCCAGTTGGGTGATCCGGTTATTTAACCCTTCAATGGCCTGTTGCAGGCCGTTGATCGCCAAGCGTAATTCCCCGATCGCCTGCGTATTCGCGGCCGTCAGTTCGGCGAGGTGGCTAAACCGCTGATTCCAATCAAAGGACTGCTGCGTGGTGACGCTGGCCAGGGTGGTGACGTTGATCGTCAGTTGCTGGAGCTGGGCTTCGAGAGTGTTGAGGCGAGTTTCGGTGGTCATGGGGCGATCGGGGCTGGGGCGAGGTCGCTACCCACAGCCTAGCAAGTTCTTGTGGGGCAGTGTGGGGGCGATGGTTCTTGGCAGCCAGATAGTAGATACAAAATCATTGGCCCAATAATTTTGGGATCAAATGAAAACGCCAGCGGAATAACTCCCACTGGCGTAATTTATTCACTCGTTGCTTAGACCGCTTCGAGTTCGTCTTCAAAAAACCAAGTTGCCAAACCACCCGTAAACTCAACGACAACGCCGATGCCGCTGCCGTCAACCATTTTGTATTCCTTAACCGTACCGACCGGATTTTGTTTAATTTTTTCAACCATCGCGGTGGACATGCGATCGCGAATCCGGCGCACTTTGACGCGCTGACCTAGCTCAATCACCACTGGAACCGTCTCTAGTAAACTGAATCCACAGCTAATAAGACTACTGCATTTTGACCCGATCGCCGCGCTTGAGAGATTTGGAGAGAAGACAGCGATCGGGCAATCGGGTTTTGCCTCTTCACAACGGCTCAGTCAACCAGTTCCAGTCCAGCGGCATTGCGGTAGCGCTCCATGATCCGCTTTTCGGGGTCAATGCCCTCAAAGGTGGGCGGCAACCAAACCCGTGCCAACAGAATCAGGGTCAAAACCAACAGAAATGCACCCGTGGCCAAGAGTTGCTGCCAGGGCACTTCCAACACCCCCCGCACGATCGACTCTCGAAGCACGGAAACGATCGCCACTTCCACAGCCACCCCGATCGATACGCGCTGTTCTTGCAAGTAAATGATCAGCAACCGGAACATTTCCACCAAAATCAGCACCGATAGAATGTCCGCCGTAATCAGGTGAAAGTTGGGGGGTTCCAGCAGGGAGATGAAAATGACGCGCAGTTGCACCACCATCACGCCAAATAGGCCCAGGCAAAGGGACACGGCGATCGCGTCTTGCACCCGTTCCAACACCCAGACCAGACGCGATCGAAATCCGCCGGTTTCCGTGGGGCGATCGCTAGTAGGCAATAACCGAACCGTGGGCAATCGACGGGAGGGAACTGAGGACAGGTTCATGGCGATTTCTCCGGCTTGCTGCGGGTTGCTCTTATTTTGATTATGTGAATCTTATAAATCAACCCATTATTTATTTGTATTACTTATATTGATGCACCTGCTCAGACCACCGGGGCCAAGGTTCATCGCAATCGCGTAGTTTGATCTGTGGCTATTCACGGCTGTCCACCTTCCCTCCTCCGCCCTATGCTCGCCAAACGGATCGTTCCCTGCCTCGATGTCAAAGCCGGCCGCGTCGTCAAGGGCGTGAACTTTGTGAATCTGCAAGATGCGGGCGATCCAGTGGAGCTGGCCAGGGCTTACGATCGCGCCGGGGCCGATGAGCTGGTGTTTTTGGACATCACGGCCACCCACGAAGATCGCGGGATCATTTTTGATGTGGTTTACAAAACCGCCGAGCAGGTGTTCATTCCCCTGACCGTGGGCGGCGGCATCAGTGACTTAGAAACGATTAAAAAACTGTTACGAGCCGGAGCCGACAAAATTAGCATCAACTCTTCGGCGGTGCGGGATCCAGACTTGATCGATCGCGCCAGTGCCCGGTTTGGTAACCAATGCATTGTGGTGGCGATCGATGCGCGCCGCCGCCCTGGAACCGGCGCGAATGGTGTGCCCAGCGCCTGGGATGTTTATGTGCGCGGCGGCCGGGAAAACACGGGTTTGGATGCGATCGCCTGGGCCGAAGAGGTGGTGCGGCGCGGCGCGGGAGAATTGCTGGTGACCAGCATGGACGCGGACGGAACCCAGGCGGGCTATGACCTGGAGCTGACCCGGACGATCGCCGATCGCGTGGCCGTGCCGGTGATTGCCTCCGGGGGCGCGGGCAACTGCCAACATATCCGCGAAGCCCTGACCGAAGGCAAGGCCGAAGCCGCCCTGCTCGCTTCCTTGTTACATTACGGTCAACTCAGCATTGACGAGATTAAGACCGATTTGCAGCAAGCGGGCTTGCCAGTGCGTCACACTGGGGCGATCGCAACTCTGTAGAAAACCTTAGGAAACGATAAATTGCTGGCAGATTGTCAAGATTTCCTTTACAATACGTAAAAACACACTCATAAATCTTGATCTGCACTCTGTCCATGGTTGTCGTTCTGCTGCTGGCGATCGCCCTAGTAGCTTGGTCATTGCACCTGATGCAACAGGCCCTCAGCAACAAGGAGTTTTCGCTGATGCTGGCCGGAACCCTCGTTGCTTCAGCAGCGGCAGCCCTGGTGGTGGTCTACTTCCTGGGCAACAGTTCGCTGCGCTACTTGCTCTCGGTCGATCGCAATGCCTATGCCACCTATAACGTGCCCGTCACCGCTAGCGATCCCTTAGCCGGGATGCGCCAATCCGCCATCCTCGCCGACTGGGATCGGTTGGTGGAGCCTCTGCAATAGCAGGACGGTTCCGCCGGTTCTCTGTTTTTTCGCACCCAAAGTGATTGATCACCAAAGATTGATCATCAAAACTGACCCGCAATTCAGTTGCAGTCAAACAAACGAGATCGGCTAGACCTGAGGCAATACAACCGGTCTAGCCGATTTTGTTTTGTTTTTTGGGTTTCGAGTTTTTTGGGTTTCGCGCTTCCCGAGGTAGCGCTTCAGTGGAACTTCAGTCCCGTTGTTTGCCGATCGGGGGCGCTGACCAGGCGATCGCTCCAATTGCTCCAGGTACTATTCCTAGGGCACGCCCATTTGAATTAAGTCCTCGCCGGGTAACACTTCGCTAAATTCACCCCGATGGGCCACAAACAGGGCTAGGCGCAGCCCCCAATCAGGCTCCACAGGCAAATCATCCCAAGGAACCGCCAACTCCAAGCAGCTATCCACAGCGAAGCGGGCGCGGCTGGGTCGGGCCCGCCAGGTGTTGAATTCCGCCGCTTCCGAGAACCAGAGGGTTTTGGTGGGCAGCTTCAGGCCAATGTGATGGCGGTAGTGGTAGTTGGCCGGGGCCAAATCGGGCAATTGCGCCAGGGGCACGGGACTGTTGTGGGCGGGGCGATCGGGATAGAACCAGCACAGGTGAATTTCATCGGGCTGTTTGCCGGTTTGGAAATCCAGCCGGACATAAAAGTGATGGTGATCCACCCCGTACCAAATGGTTTGGATCGGGCTGGATTGGTGCATCGTGCCCCGGGATCCACCCACCGCAATTCGGCCCGCTTGGTTCCAGTCCTGATCGTCGCCACAGCCGTCAATGATTGGGTGAATGAAGTTTTGGGGAGTGCGATCGCCCGTGGCTTCATGGACTTCCACCGGCTCCAACAATTCCGGGGGAATGGGTTCATTCAGGGCTTGGTAAATGGCGCACAGGTGCTCCCGAAACAGGCGATCGAAAATGGCATCTTGATTTGACGAGTGGCCAAACCCAAACCACCAAAACCAATCGGAACCCTCCGCCGCATAAAGCGCTTCCCAAGCGGCCGGATTGGCGGTTTCGGTGGCTTCCGGGTGGCGAGCCAGGGTTTCGCGGGCCGCCGTCAGCAAATCCCAGGCGCGGTTTTTGGCCGGGTCGCCAATCCAGGTGGAAAAGGAGCCATCCACCCAAGAGCCACTGTGCAGGCGATCGACCGGCAGGGTTTCGCGGGGCGGGAATCGATCGAGATAATCGCCCACGGTTACCAGCTCAATTTCAGGATGCTGGCTGAGGCGGCTGTAGAGCGCGTCCAAGAACGGTAGCCCGTCGCGATCGTAATATTCCCAGCAGTTTTCCCCATCCAGGGCAATGGTCACCAACCAAGGCTGCTCTAGGCTGGTGCGATCGTCCCCTTGGCGTTGCTTCAGTTGCCGAGTAATCGCTTCCAAATGGCCAATCAAGTCTTGGGCAGCGTTTTGGGGTTCCATGCCCGCATAGCTAAAGCCAATCAGATCCGAAAGGCGGTGGTCACGGAAGACGATCGCCAAATCTCCTTGATCCGTGGCTAGGCGATAGGGCTGGTAAAGATACTGTGGCTCCAGAACGTTGCCAGATCCGTCGCGGTGGAAGAAATGCTCGATCGTCCAGCCCAACACCGCCTCATCGGAAATTAACCATTGGAAACCGGCCGCCGCCACATCGGGCAACATTGCCGGACTCACGGACTGCTCCGAAGGCCACAGCCCCCGAGGCAAACGGCCAAATCGCTCTTGGTACATGGTTTTGGCCCGTTCCAGATGCCGGGGAATATCTTCCGCCCACTGGAACCGGCTCGCGGGCAGTTGCATTTGGGGAATGGCCACCCGGCCCGCGTCCGTATCGGCCAACAGGGGCAAAATGGGATGGGTGTAGGGCGTGGTAGTCACTTCCAACTGGCCCGACTCTTGCATCGATCGGTGCGTGGGAATAATTCGCGCCAAAATTTCCCGTTGCTTGGCCCAAATTTCCTGGCGATCGGTGAGCGAAAAATCCTTGCCCCGTTCTAACCAACGGGCAATTTCTGGATCATCCCAAAACAGCGGATCAATCCAAGCCAGGTTATGCCAAGCCAACAGATCCCCAAAATCCTCGGGTTTCCAATGGTCTAAACACCAAGGAATTCCCAGATCGTTGCGTTGTTCAAACAATTGGCAATAGCGAGGATGGGGATCCACCAAAGTACGGTGGTTGCCATCAAAAAAATGCTCCAGCACAAAGCGCTTTTGTGTCGGCTGCAGTTGCTCAGCAGGGGTGAGCGCCAAGGCCAAGTAGGGGTCGATCGCCCGGCCCGCCACATAATCTTCAATTTGCAACATCAAAGAGGGAACCAAGTTCACGGTTTGACGCAACCGAGGAAACCGTTCCAACATCAAAATCAAATCGAGATAGTCCTTGGTGCCATGCAACCGCACCCAAGGCAGTCGATATTGCGCTTCTTCTGACTGTTGGGGCACGTCTGCCAAGGCTGTTTCGGCCAGGTTGCCACGGCTTTTGTAGAGGGGCTGATGTTGATGCCAAACAAAGGCAACGTGCAGCGGGTAAGGCATAGGGGGCGATCGAACCAATCTTTCTCCCATTCTAGGCGCGAGGTCAATTCCCGGAGCAATGGCTGAGGGCCCTTGTGATTCATCCTTGATGCCATTCACGCTTGATGTTGTTCACAATGTCATGCACAACAAAACGCGGGCGGAAAAATTCCACCCGCGCCGTTGACTAATAATTGGTCAAATGATTGGTCAGTGGTTATTCTGGTTATTCGATCGTTAGCCAATGACCAACCCGTAATGAGTCAGTAATTAGCAAGCAGTTAGAAAATCGCCAGTAATTAACTCGCAATTAACTCGTAATTAACTAGCAATCAACCAGTCATCAACTAGACAATCACTAGCAACAGACATTGACCAGAAATAGTCAAGAAAAAGTTTAATCCGGTTTATCCTTGCAATTTCAAGTTGGAGAACGTCATGGTTGTGACGATTTCTTGGTCTCCTTCCTTGACCCGAATGGTTTGAGAACTCATCAAAACATAATTGCCCACCCGTTCGTGGGTGTCTTCATAGCGCACCTGCTTCACCAGTTGGTTTTCCGGCAGCTTATAGAAGTTGGCATCGGTCAAGGTGGGCAAATAGCCTTCACCGGTATCCATCGTTGCTTGGGTGTCGATGATGAATTTCATGGGGCCCACGGGACGCTCCACATGGCAAATTTCCCGATCGCGCACTTTGTAGCTGGATCCCATGGATTTCCCAGAAACCAACACCTCCACCGCGCCCGTTTCGTCAGTGGCTCCCAAGGTAAATTCGTTTTGGCCGTGGGCTTTGTCAAAGCTGCTGCGCTGACGATGGGTGACAATATCGCGCAGTTGATGTTCCAACGTTTTCAACACTTCGGGATGATCAATACCGGTGACGCTGACGCTGAAATCAGCCGCGATTGCCACGGATCCCCGATAGCTTTCTTCCCCTTGGCACAGTTCCACATCGGCGGTGTAACCCGGAAAGTTAGCATCCCAGGTATAGCGATTTTCGTAGGCGGCCCGGAACAAATCCCGAGCGTTGGTTTCTTGGGCGCGATCTTGAGCGAGGGTCATAGCGATCCAGAGTTAGGGTGTTTGGAAGGTGATGATCGGGAACCGATCGGGAAAACCAACCACGAATCAATTACCCAATCATTGATCAGTCGCCAATGAGTTGCTAACCGATCGATGATGAATTGATCGTGGGTTGATCATGATTGCGTTGATCGTGATCTTGATCATGAACGAATTGCAAACCAATTGCAAATTAACTGCAAATTAACTGCAAACCAACTACCAACCAATTGGCCATAAGCTGCTGATTGTTCATGAATGCATCAAGCACGATCAACCCATGGATGAATTGATCATCGATACATCGCACATCAATCATGAGTTGCGCATGAGTTAATGATCCATTAATCAATGATCCATTAATCAAGAATGGGTCGATCGCTCTGGGCAATCTATCGCAAAGTCACGAACTCTTCAGCGGTGGAAGGATGAATGGCCATGGTGCGATCGAAGTCGGCCTTCGTTGCCCCCATCACCACAGGAATAGCCATACCTTGGATAATTTCCGCCGCATCTTTGCCCACCATATGCACGCCTAAAATGCGCTCGTCTTCACCTTCCACCACCAGTTTGACCAACACCTTTTCGGTGCAATCGGTCAGGCTGTAGATCATTGGGCGGAAGCGAGCACGGTAGATTTTCACCCGATCGCCATAAACGGCCCGGGCTTCTTCTTCGGTCATGCCCACGGTGGCGGCTTCCGGTTGCGAAAATACAGCGGAGGGAATGTTGCGGTGGCTGATGGTGCGGGGCTGGTGACCAAATACCGTGTCGGCAAAGGCGCGCCCTTCCGCGATCGCCACGGGGGTGAGATTGACCCGATCGGTGCAGTCGCCCACGGCGTAAATGTGGGGCTGGTTGGTGCAGTGGTCAGCGGTCACGGCGATCGCCCCATTCACCACTTCCACCCCGGCAAGCTCCAGATTCAGCGGCTCAATTTGGGGCTTGGGTTTGCGGCCTGTGGCGCTCAGGATGGCATCGGCCATCAACTCATGGGCCACACCATCGGCGGTTTTGAACTGCATTCGCAAACCGGCATCGGTTTTTTCAATTTGGAGGGTGGCGACATCGATGTGGGTGTGCACAGCAATGCCCCGATCGACCATGGCTTGCTGGATTTGATCCCGAATGTCACTATCAAAGCCGCGCAGAATTCGATCGCCCCGCAACACCTGCGTCACCTCAGAGCCTAAGCCCTTGAGGATTCCAGCAAATTCCACGCCGATATAGCCCCCGCCTAAGACCACAAACCGTTGGGGGCGCTCCTTCAGCAGGAACATCTCCCGCGAGGTGATCGTATGTTCAATGCCGGGTACATCTGGGCGCACGGCTTCGCCACCCACGGCAATCAGGATGTAGCGGGCGGTTACTTCGCGAGTGCCGCTGGGGCTAATGATTTCAAGCCGGTGCTCATCCACAAAGCGCCCCAGACCCGAAATCAGCTCTACGCCCGCTTTTTCTAGAAAACTGATGTGTAGTTTGTTAAGGCGCATCACTTCCGTCTGCACCGCGTTGATCAGCTTAGACCAGTCGTGCTCTGGCTTCACTGCTGACCAACCGTAGCCCGTGGCATCCTCGTACCAGTGGGCAAACTGGGATGCATAGACCATGAGTTTTTTGGGCACGCAACCGCGAATCACGCAAGTGCCACCCACGAGGTCGCTTTCGGCGATCGCCACTTTTGCGCCATAGCTGGCGGCTCGCTTGGAAGCGGCCAACCCGCCGGAGCCTGCACCAATAACGAAGAGGTCGTAGTCAAATGTCATGATATTGCCTTCTGATCCAGCCGGAGCGATCGAGCTTGCCCCGCCCTTCGATCGTAGCAACCGACCTCGCAAACGGGCGCACTGGATTGCGATCGAGCTAGCAACCCAGAAGGAGCAAGGCGATCAAGAAAGGAGATTAAAGAAGGCGATCGAAAAAGGCGATCAAAGCACGATCATGCAAATGGCATGATCATGAAATGCCCTGACCCCGCGCCCTCGGCCGATTAACCATCGATGAGCCATGGATTGAGCAGATTCTTTTGGGCAGATTTTTTAGGCAGATCCCTTTGGGCGCATCCTTAAGCCCCGATCGCCTCAGAACTGTCGGTCATCCGAGGGGCCGCATAGCCCGTGCCGCGTACCGTCAAGATAATCTCCGGGTTACGCGGATCATCTTCCAGTTTCGATCGCAGCCGCGCCACATGCACATCCACCACCCGCATGTCCGCTTGGATCCGAGGGGCATAACCCCAAAGGGTTTGCAGAATTTCGCCCCGGGGCACGGCTTCCCCATTGCGGCTAAACAGCAATTCCAACAGGCTGAATTCCGTATGGGTCAGACGAATCCGCCGATCGCTGCGATAAACCTGGCGCTTCCGGGTATCTACTCGCAGGGAACCAATTTGAATCGTGCCATTCCCGATCGGGGGCGGCGTGGTTTTGTCCTTCACCCGGCGCAGCACACAGGCAATTCGCGCCTCTAATTCTTTAGGGGAAAAAGGCTTAGCCAAATAATCATCGGCTCCCATCTGTAAGCCAGTGATTCGATCGCCCACATCGCCCAAGGCCGTCAACATAATGATCGGTACATCGGAGTTTTGGCGCAGGGTTTGGCAAACGCCATAGCCGTCAATTTTCGGCATCATCACATCTAACACCACCAGATCGGGATCCTCGCGGTCAAATACCTCGAGGGCCTCCTCTCCATCCGCCGCCGACACGACTTCATACCCCGCCAGCGAAAGGCGCGTAGTCAGGATCATCCGCAATGCCGATTCATCATCGACAATCAGGATTTTGCCGCGCGATCGCCCTGATTCTGTGATCGTCTGCAAGGAATTTTCTGCCAACATTTTTGTTGATTTCATTTAAAAAGCTTGCAGTTATTCATCAACTTTGGCTGATTATTTTGCTGGTCATTTTGACTTATGAATTGTGTCAAAACAATCCGAGCAAAATCAGTCGATTACAGCCGATTGATGAACACTTCAGCAATCAACGGAGAAGGGGCTTCGACGGTTGAATGGTGTCATTCAGTCGCCAAAGAAAAATTAAGAAACGTGAATGCACGTCTGTCAAATACGGTGCGGTCTGAACGCAATCGCCCTTCAACCCAATGGATTGACAGGTCACCAGTAACAGACGGTTTAGGGGATTGATCTCAATGAGTTGTGATCAATTCCAGTCAGTTGCATTGGCCGACAGTGGGCCAAGGTGTTGATGGGCTAAGGATTCTCGCTCACCTGAATATTACCAGATGTAACGTTTTCGCCGCAAATCTTAAAGAAATCTGAGGATTGACCGCAACGGTTGATTCATTGCCCCCCTTGATCGGGATCCGTGATCTTGGCTCGTCATCTTGGCTCACGGCGGCAGCCAGCGCGATCGGCCTTCAGATCTATTCTGAAACGCAACCCAATCGGGGGGGCGATCGAAACGTCATCGAACCCATGGCAGAGTGCTAGAGTCTACTCGATCGCCCGGCCGGCGAGCTGTTCCCAGCACCAGGGTTGCTCGTACACCCACGCTTTCATGTTTCCAATTTCTGCATCATTTCTGCATTCTGAAGGAGCCTATTCCCATGACTGTCGGTGGCGACACCATCTTTGGCAAAATCATCCGCCGCGAAATTCCCGCCGCGATCGTGTATGAAGACGACTTGGCCTTGGCTTTTCGGGATGTGAATCCGCAAGCCCCCGTCCACCTGTTGGTGATTCCTAAAAAGCCGATCGAGAATTTGGCGGCGGCCACGGCGGAAGACCAAGCCCTGTTGGGGCATTTGATGCTTGTGATCCAAAAAGTTGCCCAACAGGAAGGCCTGGATCAGGGCTATCGCGTGGTGGCCAACACCGGCGAAGATGGCGGACAAACGGTTTTTCATCTGCACTTCCATGTGCTGGGTGGGCGATCACTCGCCTGGCCGCCGGGTTGATGGACTCCTAACCGCCTGCCGCGCGGGGCCCGGGTACTTTCAACGGGCCCCGCACTCCGTCTGCACCACCCACACTTAAGAAGCCGCCGTTGCTAAGGATGGCGATGGGGCAGCATCCTGATTTTTGAGCTGAATGAGTTCCACCTTGTAGCCGTCTGGATCTTCCACAAAGGCAATCACCGTCGAGCCATGTTTCATGGGGCCGGGGGCGCGGGTCACTCGCCCGCCCCGCGTCGTGATTTCCTCGCAGGTGGCATAGATATCATCTACCCCCAGAGCAATGTGACCGTAGGCCGTCCCGAGTTCGTAGGACTCCACGCCCCAGTTGTGGGTTAGCTCAATGACGGCTGTTTCTGACTCGTCCCCATAGCCCACAAAGGCCAGCGTGAACTTGCCATCGGGATAATCCTTTTGGCGCAAGAGTTTCATCCCCAACACATTGCAATAGAAATCGAGCGATCGCTGCAAATCGCCCACCCGCAGCATGGTGTGAAGTAGTCGCATGGTTTTCTCCCGCAAACGGTTCGATCTGACAAAGCCGCGAACAAGCAAAGTCACTAACAAGGTCAGTCTGATGCATGGCCCGTTAGGGACAGTGCTTTTCAGTTTAAACTCGAAAGCTTAAACCAGTTCCCCAGAAGCACCTCCAGCAAGACTCACCCCAAATACCCAAAATTGATGTCAACTCAAAATGTCAACTAAAGATGCCAACTAAAAAACCCATGCCGGATGCGGCGATCGCGTCCAGCACGGGTTTACTTTAGGGGAACCTAAGCAGGGATTAGAGCGTCAGTTGGCTTAACGAGCTGCCCGTAGTCCGCCGCTCGGCAAGAAGGCCATCGGGTTCACTGCACCTTTGCCCGACGGGCGAATTTCAAAATGTAGGTGGGGGCCAGTGCTGCGGCCAGTGCTGCCCATTTCTGCAATCAATTGGCCTTGGCGGACGGTTTGACCAGCACGCACCAAGAGGCGACTATTGTGGGCGTAGCGAGTCAGGCTACCATCCGGGTGACGGATATCCACCTTGTTACCGTAGCCGCCGCTATCCCAACCAGAGGTTGCCACCACACCGTCAGCCGCCGCCACAACCGGCGTACCCACAGGGGCAGCAATATCAATACCTCGGTGCATCCGACCCCAGCGCCAGCCATAGCCCGAGGTTAGAATGCCTTGGCTCGGCCAGATGTAGCCGCGCATGGTCTGGGGCTGTGCGCCCGGTAAATAAGCCGAGGGATCCGACAGGGGCGGCAGTTGTGGCGAAACACTGGCATTGAGCAGCGTTTGCACGCGGGGATTACGGGCGTTCAGCGGTTCGGAAGCGGCTGCAATCAGTTGGCTGCGGCGCGGATCCGCCTCTGGCATCGGTTGGCTCAGAGCCAGCGGGCGATCGCTCAAGGGCGCAGAAGGCGGCTGCACAGCTACGGTTGCCGCCTGATTGGTCACGGTGCTGGCTTGGCTGGCGGCCACGGCGGTGGCGGCGGCCGGAGCCAACAGGCTGATTGCACCGCTGCGGCTCGACTCGCCGGTTTGGTTTTGGTAGCGGGCTTGCAAGGTCTGGATTTCAGCTCGCAAACCGTCAATGTAGGGGCTATAGCGTGGGCTGGCTAAGTCGCTGCTGGCTGTCCCCTGCTGGAGGCGGCTGCTGGCAGTGGGCACGTCGGTAGCGCCAGCCAGGGATTGAGCAGTGGCGGCATGGCTCAGAAGATTGACAGCACCACCGCCGGCTT
The DNA here is from genome assembly GCF_043235035.1 of Limnothrix redekei LRLZ20PSL1. NCBI lineage: Bacteria > Bacillati > Cyanobacteriota > Cyanophyceae > Pseudanabaenales > Pseudanabaenaceae > Limnothrix > Limnothrix redekei. The sequence continues at coordinate 51,254 of NZ_JAZAQF010000021.1, forward strand.
CTTCCGTTGCAACTGTCCGGGCGGCCGCGGCACTCACGGGCACAGCCGGGCGATCGAGGCGCTGCGTGGGAACCGCAACGGCCGTGAGCCGATAGTCAGCGGCGGTGGGGATGCTAACCACCAAGTCGTTGGCAGTGGGGGTCACCGCATCTGCAGAAGCACGCTCAGCCGTAGTCGCCGGTTGCAGTGCAACGGTCTCTTCGGTGCGCTGGGTCGTGGGACTCTCTGCTGATTCAGTGGTTGGTTGCGGTTCCAGGGCCAGCAGCTCGATCGCCTCGGTGGTGGAACCCAGGAGGTTTCCGGTGTTCGCCGCCAGCGATTGCAGTGCTTGGCTCAGTCGCTCGCTCTGGGCCTGCAAGCGATCAATGCTCCGTATAGCAGCGGCATCGGCCAGCAGGTCGATCGTGTTGGGCGAAGAAGGGGCTTCCGCGAAGGGAACTTCAGTCACAGCAGGACTGTTGGCGCTAGGCGACTCGGCTGCAGTGGCCGAAGCATCAATCACAACCGCCGCTTCAGGGGCAACCGCAGCCGCTTCAACCTGGTTTTCCGGGAGGGCTGGGATCCGGCTGCGATCAAGGGTGATTGCTGTGGGCTGGCCGTTGGCTTCGCTTTCGCCGTCAGCCAGGGGGGCAGAAAATTGCTCGGAATTCGCTTCAGCCGTTGTCTGACTCGTTTCGACGGTGGGCGCGCTCAAGGTCGCCGTTTCCACTTCGGCGGTGATTGGCTCGATCGCGCTGACAACGGTGCGTTGGGGAATGCTGCGGGCTGGAATGGTGAGTTGTTGACCAGCGCTCAGGACAGCATCAATCGACAGGTGGTTCGCCGCCGCCAGGGCTTCAGGCGCAACATCGTATTGGCGGGCAATGGTCGCGATCGTGTCGTTGGCTTGAACCGTATGGGTCTTGCTGGTGGCCGCCGCCACGGTTTGGCTACTGAGGGACGGAGCCTGGTTGGGTTCTGCCGCAATCGCGTGGTCGCCTTGGCGGGGCAACAGCAACCCTGTTGCACCCATTGAGATTGCCAACCCTAGCGTCGCGATCGAGGCGCGGGTCTTCCGACTAGTCTCCGTGGGAGCTTGTTGGTACTGTTCGGTCATCGCACGATGTGGATTGTTGGTCATTGGGGCGCTGGCAACTCAGCAGTCAGCAAGCCTTGGGCTGGTAAACCACAGAACTCGCCTCGACTCTGGTCGGGGGCGGGGTGCTCAATCGTTGATTGCCCATTGGACTGCGATTGAATCAGCCTTGCCGTCCCAAGCGCCTTGGATGGCTAGATCACCGCTCAGGTGCGACGCGGCGGCCAGCGATAAGCTCGGTTAGACCGGGGTCTTAATACGAGTTAAGGCTTAGGCAAGACTACCCTGCTTTTGTGGTTTAGGCAAGTTTAACCAGATTGGCAACTGATTTGTGACAGTTTCGGTATTTGTTTTCTTGATGAATATTGGAACTTCCGATGATGTTTTGCCGTTCAGGATTGCGCCCCTTATTTGATCATCATTTTTCCAAAATTCTTTTCCAGACAGACTTTCAGGCGATCAAGCCATTGACAACGAGGATCGGATTATCTCCCTTTCAAGACTTAGCCGATAGGTCAGGATCACCGTCATCCTACGCTGTGTCTTGGATTGCCTAGTCAAGATTTCCAAGGGGGGAATATGTCGTTTTAGAGGCTGATGAATTAAAAAAAATGTAAAATTCGCTGCAAAATTCGGACGATTCATCAATAGGATTTTCTTATTAATCAGACTTCCAATCGCCCCTACCAAGGCGCGAAAGTCCCGCCACGTCGATCGCCCCTCAGGGGTGAAGGGCTGACTGAACCTAAGCAATCACGGCCCAGCCATGGTTAGGTTGCGATCAAGCGGCGATCGGGAGTCAGAACCCGCCTTAACCGACTCTATTGGTCTCTGACGGGCGATCGCGATCGGCTCCCATCTGCCTGGAAGGTCAAATCAGGCAATTGGCTATCCATCGGCCCCGTTAGCGCTGGGTAAGATGCGCCAATCCCAGGTGATCGCCATCCCGAGACCATCCCTGTTGCTCATTAACCCTCAGCCTCTCCATACCCAGCGCCTGTACTCGCAACAGGACTCACCCCAGCAATCCCAACTGCCGCCGAGCCTCAAACAGCCCGATCGCGGTGCTTGACGATAGGTTCAGGCTACGAACACCTGCGCAGTTCATGGGAATACGAGCAATCAGGTCACAAATTTCCAGCACCGAAGTCGGTAACCCCTCCGTTTCGCTGCCAAACAACAGCCAATCCGTAGGGGCGTAGGCGATGTGGTGATAGGACGTGCTGCCACCGCTGGAAAATCCAATCAGTCGTCCCCCGATTGAGCGGTGAAATTCGGCAAATGCCGGCCAATCGGCGTGATAGCGAAGCTTGACAAACGGCCAGTAGTCCAGCCCAGCCCGTTTGAGGTAGCGATCGGTAATTTCAAAGCCCAAAGGGCCCACCAGGTGCAGTTCCGTACCGGTGGCAGCACAGGTACGGGCAATATTGCCCGTATTGGGCGGAATTTGAGGATTAACCAGCACAATTTGTGGTTGCATGGAATTTCTTGGCGACTGAGGAACTGAGACGACGGTATTTTAGGGAAATTCACCCCAAACCGCTAAATTGAGATCGTCAAACGAACCAAGATTTTTCATCCTGATTCGCCCGCTCCGGGAAGCTGACAACTATAGATTTTTTTAATCACTGACCGGGAATCTCGATTGATTATCAAAAATAATTTAAAACTCGCTAAATATCACAATTATCAATCATTAATTGCGATTGAAAAACATAATCAATCGTGAATCGATCAAGATCGCCCCCCAGGAATTCCCAAGGAAACTTCCCCAGGAAAACAGCAGCCCCGGCCAACCCTGTTTTGCCCGTCCAACCTCGATTGGATCAGGGCCCCGGCCCGCTGCCACGAACGACAACCCGCGATCGCCCCTTGAGCGGGCCCACTTGAGCCGGCCCAACAGCTGTGTTCGACAATACATATATATGGATGTGTACAGAGATGCCGACAAACACGCCGCACCGTCCCACGGCGATCCACAGCACCTCGCATGACTCGGTATCCTGAAAGGTCGGGCTTTATGGGCTTTGAGCGGTGGGGCACATTTTGATCGCCGCTGCCAAGTCGCCTAGGTCAAAATCATACCCCCCAATAGCTTGCGATACCGATAGCCCAGTTCGGCGGCAATTCGAGGATGGTTTGCCAAATCTGGGTCGGTGTTGATCAAATCCTCAGCGGCCGATCGCGCCAAGTTCAACACATCGCGATCGTCTACCAAGCTGGCCAGGGCAAAATCCGGCAAACCCGATTGGCGCGTGCCCAACACTTCACCGGGGCCACGAAACCGCATATCCATTTCTGAAATAAAAAAGCCATCCTGAGATTGGGCCAACACCTCTAGCCGCTGGCTGGCTTCCGGGCTTTTGCTGGTGTTCATCAACAAACAAAAAGACTGAGCTGCCCCCCGCCCCACCCGACCGCGCAACTGGTGTAACTGAGACAAGCCAAAGCGCTCTGCATGTTCAATCACCATCACCGTGGCGTTGGGCACATCCACCCCCACTTCAATCACCGTGGTGGACACCAAAATTTGGGTTTGGTTTTGCCGAAATTGCTCGATCGCCCGGTCTTTATCGGCCGAACCCATGCGCCCATGGAGCAAACCCACCTGAAACTCTGGAAACACCACCTCAGAGAGGTATTGATATTCCTCGATCGCGGATTTTAAATCGAGCTTTTCCGACTCCTCCACCAGCGGCAACACCACGTAAACCTGGCGACCTTGGGCAATTTCTCGGCGCATCAGGTCATGGGCCGCCGGGCGATCACCCGATCGCAGCACCGTGGTTTGAATCGCCTGCCGACCGGGCGGCAACTCGTCAATCTGACTCACATCCAAATCCCCATGGATCGTCAGTGCCAAGGTGCGCGGAATCGGCGTGGCAGTCATGGTCAACACATGGGGCTGAAATCCCTTTTGTTGCAGCTTGGCCCGCTGTTGCACCCCAAACCGGTGCTGCTCATCAATCACCGCCAGGCCCAAACGGGAAAATTCCACCTTGTCTTGGATCAGGGCATGGGTTCCCACCAACAAGGGCAACTCTCCCGTTTGCAATTGGGCATGGATGGCGCGCCGTTTTTTAGCTCCCGTTGAACCCGTCAGCAACTCCACAGGCAAGTGCAACAGGTTAAACCAACCCACAATTTTTCGGTAATGTTGCTCCGCCAGCACTTCCGTGGGAGCCATCAGGGCCGCCTGGTAGCCCGCTTGGATGGCCGCCAGGATGGTGATCACGGCCACGACGGTTTTTCCGGATCCCACATCCCCTTGCACCAGACGGTTCATGGGGGTGGGCCGTTGTAAATCTTCCAGAATTTCGCCCACCACGCGCTTTTGGGCCCCGGTCAGTTCAAAGGGCAACACCTGGTGAAATTGGTCAATCAGAGGGCCGGTGGTGGCCAACACCACGCTGGTTTCCTGGCGTTTTTGCTGCGATCGCCGCTGGAGCAATCCCAACTGGAGGTAGAAAAATTCATCGAAAATCAACCGCCGTCGGGCCGCCGCCAACTGATCATCGTCGGCGGGAAAATGCACTTGGGCGATCGCGTCGGCAATTTTGATCAGGTTGTAGCGTTCACGAAAGGTACGGGGCAAGGCTTCCGGCACTTGGCTGGCGGCAGGCAACACAGCCAAGACCGATCGCCGCACCAAATCCGCCGTCACCCCTTCCGTGAGAGCATAGACCGGCACGACCCGCCCCACCGTTAAGGAGGCGATCGTCCCGTCGGCGCTGTCGATTACTTCCAAATCGGGATTGTCGAGCGTAATGCCGTATTTATCTTGCTTCACCAGGCCGGACGCGGCCACCAGTGTGCCCGAGGAGTAAAGACTCTGTTGGCTCTTCTGCCAGGCGATCGAACTAAAGCGGGTTCCTGCAAAAAACTTGCTAATTCGCACTTGGCCCGTGCGATCGCGCAGAATCAGTTCAAAAATCGTGAGCTTTGAGTTTTTGGGGCTGGTGAAGCAATTACAGCGCTTGACCGTCCCCACAATCGTCACTGTTTCGCCCCCTTCCAAGTCGCGGATATTCACCTGGCGGGCGTAATCGATATAGTCGCGAGGGTAATGGCACAGCAAATCCTGCACCGTCAACAGCCCCAACTTGGCCAACCGCCCCCCCGATCGCGTCCCGATCGCCCGCACCTGCGACAGGGGCAGATCCAAAGTCAGCGATCGGGCAATGGTTGCCGGTTGCAGTTGGTTCAAATCCTTGGTTTTTGGGCGCTTGGGCGATCGGGGGGCCGCCTCTGGAGCCGCGGCCTCGGCGATCGCCCCCTCGCAGGCACGCTGCACCTGGTGCAAAAACTGCCGCGTGTTCACCACAATCCGCTTGCGTTGGGCCAAGTCCAAATGGGGATATTCCGCAAACTGGGCCGCTGTTTCTCGCCACCGCCGTCGATCGCTCGCAGACAATCCTTGGGGCGGCCGGCCAAACTGCAGACACAAAAATTCACTGAATCGATATTCCCGCCCAGCCAAATCCCCAAAGCCCCGTTCCGCTTCCACAGCCAGGGCCTTTTGCAAACGAATCCAGTCGGGTAGATCAGACAAGGTGAGAGCTAGGGCGATCGAGTGTCTGTTGTCCGTCGTGCCAACAGTAGTTCCAACGAAAGTTCCAACGAACGTATTTTGCGGGAAATTATTCAGGTTGAGAAGCTGGATACCAAATTTCCAGAGTCCCCGGCGGCTCTTTATCTAACAACTTGAGTAAAGGAATGAGCTGAATATCACTCCATGCGCCTTGGTTGACTAAATTTTTAATCCGCTTCGCCTTCGCCATATCTTCTTCATAAAAGAATCGCACTTGAATTTCTGACTGGGGAAAATAATTCTGAATTTTCTCTGGCGGAACAACTTGATCCACAACCAAATTGCTTACCCTCAAAACCGATGCCCCATCATCCCTTAACTTACTCATGAGGGCCGTTGCATCGTTGCGTTGCTTCTCTGAAGAAATATGGATATAGATCGTACTGTCAATTAACGACTCCTTAGATCCATGATTGATCGTAGAGATCGAAGGAGTTGGTGTCACAGCAATATTAGCTTTCACTGAGGATGTGGGAGATGGCGTGGCAACACTTCCATCTCCAAAAAGCTTATCCCAATTGCCTAAAACCGAAGTAATGACAATACCAAGGAACGTGATTATTGCTAAAATAATCTGAGTTAGCAAGCCCAATTTTTCATTACCACTGCTCATAACACCTCCACTAGAGAATTGAATTATTTTCGTGAATTGAATATTTTTAAGATCAAGCACAGAGAGATTTGTAGAGAAAAATCGCAACTTTGATTGAAATTATTGAGCTAAATTTTGTTAAGATATTTTTTTAAATTATTCGAGATTATTCAGAATTTTAAAAATTACTTTCGTCCATGAATCATCCATAATTATAGCTTTAACAAACAATAGAGCCATAGTCATTTAACAAAAATATCTAAAGCTCAATAACATTTCCTTGACTTTCTGAAAGTCATGGACATTTTTAAAACAAAGCAATATTCTCGGTGGTTACCAACCCCTTTCAAGAATGTCTTGATTGTACTCCAATCAAAAATTTGGTCTTTCTTGATGAATTTGGTACGGTTGAAATTGTTGACCAACGCACTAATCGCCTGCTTACTCGTCTGAGCTGCCTATGTCTCCTGAAACTGCCACCCCCACGACTGCTCAACCAGCCAAGACAGTGCCCCTACGCGCAACCGGCATCGACCCCAACCATTGGTATGTGGTGGCGAGCGATCGGGAAGTCACTCGCCAGCCGCTGGGCGTGGAACTTTGGGGGCGGGCAATTGTGCTTTACCGCGACACCCAAGGGCAAGTGCAAGCCCTAGAGGATTGCTGTCCCCACCGACTGGTGAAGTTGTCGGATGGGCGCGTGGTGGGCGATCGGATCGAGTGTATGTACCACGGTTGGCAGTTCGACCATGCTGGGGCCTGCGTAGATGTGCCCTACCTGGGAGATAACCAAAAGCTGCCCACTTGCCGAATTCGTACCTACCCGGTGCGGGAATTGGATGGGTTCATTTGGCTATGGCCAGGGGAATTGCAACCGGGACAGGTGCTGCCGAAACCGATGGGATTGCCGGAATGGAGCCATTTAAACTACATCGCTTCCATGACCACGATCGATTGTCAGGGGCATTTTTCTTTTCTGATCGAAAACCTGATGGATATGTACCATGGGCATTTGCATCAGGACTACCAGGCTTGGGCTTCCGCAAAGTTGGAGCAGCTCACCGAATCACCCGATCGAGTCGATGCTCTCTACGAAGCCCAAAGCTACTACCGAATTGACAAAATTTGGGCGGTGGCGCAACTGTTTATCCCCGCCATGCGCAAACTACACCCGGAACCGCTCCGGGTGAGCTATGTCTATCCCCACTGGGCTTCTAGCTTGGGCCAAGAGTTCAAGATTTATTGCCTGTTTTGTCCTGTCAGCGCCACCCGTACCCGGGCCTATTTGGTGCATTTCACCTCCCTTCACGCCTTTGGGCGGTTGCATCAGTTGCCGGTGGGATTCCGCCAGTGGGTGAAAGATCGGATGTTTAATGCGGCGGCCAAGTTGCTGGAAGGGTTGGTGGAGCAAGATGTGTTGATGATTGAGCAGGAGCAGCGATCGTTTGAAGCGGATCCTCACCGCAAGGGGCCAGAACTGAATCCCGCGATCGCGGCAGTGCAGCGCCTCATTCGATCGCGGGGTCAATCAACCACCGCTGGGCTGGCCCATGAATGATTAGGAGTGAGTGGGAGTGATTAGGCGTAATCAGGCGTAATTAACCGTAATTAATCGACCGTTGATTAACCCATCATTCAAAAACAGCATGGGCCGGAATCGCGCAATGTTCAGGGCGATCGCGCAAGGAAACGGGGAACTATGGCAAAGTTTGCTGGCTTAGGCCGCGATCGGGTCTTGATGCGGATTGTTTTCCTAACGTCCCCGATCGCGCCCTTGGGTTCCTTGCTTGCCCCAGCTCATGCGACTCGAACAGTTACAGGCCTTCCTCGCGATCGCGGATACCGGTAGTTTCCAGGCCGCCGCTAAGCGTTGCGGAGTCACCCAATCCACCATCAGCCGCCAACTTCAGAGCCTGGAGTCTACCCTGGGGCTAGCCCTGATTCGTCGCAGCACCCCCATCCAGCTCACTCTTGCTGGCAACCAACTGTTACCCCACGCCCGCCGAATGGTGCAGGAGTGGGACTTGGCAAATCGGGCGATCGCCAACCTGCGCGAAGGGCAACAACCGGAACTCTGCATCGCCGCCATTCACTCTGTTTGCGCCTACCGACTGCCCGCCATTTTGCAGGACTTTATCCAAACCTATCCCCAAGTGCAGTTACGGGTGACGGCCTTGGGCAGCGATCGATCGCTCAAGGTGTTGCGCGATGGGCTAGTTGATGTGGCCGTGGTCATGAATAACCGGTTTTTGACCAATAACACCGATTGGGTGGTGGATTCCCTCTATAAGGAACCCGTGGTGGCCCTTGTCAGCGCATCCCATCCCCTCGCCAACCATGGGCAAGTGTCCTGGCTGGATCTGGGGGAATATCCCCACGTCGTGTTCAAGGATGGCTACGGAATGCAGCGGTTGGTGCAGGAACAGTTTGCCCGCGAGGGAATTACCCTGCGGGTTGCCTTGGAGTTGAACACCCTCGATGCCTTTCGGGGAGTTGTCCGCCAGGGAAAATGCGTGGCCCTTTTGCCAGAGTCGGCCGTGCTGGAGGCAAAGGAGGATCCAGGTTTGCGAGTGTTACCGCTGGCGGATCCATCGATCGAGCGGGAAGTGGTGTTGGTGACCACGCGCGATCGACTGCAATTACAACCCATCAGCTATTTCCGACAGTTGGTGCAAGCCACCCTCCATCAACAAGCCTTGCTCCCCAACCGCCCATTGGCCAAGTGAACACGGGCGATCGGCCTGGACTCGTGCGTTTTGCAAAGACCGCTGATGAGCAGCGATGAACCCGTTATCTTTCCTCGATCGACCGGGGACTTGACGGGGACTTGAGCAAAGCAAACACAAGGCGCGATCGTCCCTGTCGCCCGTGCTAGCCTACGGGAAACTGCTGTTTTTGGTCCCGATCGCCCTTGGCCACCATGGTTTTGCTCCTCCTTCAGCCTGTTGTGGGCACAGTGCCTTCGGTTCCCAGCGCGATCGGCCTGTGGGCTGTTGTGGGAATTGATGGACTCCTCTCGATCAGCCTGCTGTGGCTGGCTTGGCAACTGTGGCAACTACGGCGCACCCTTCGGAACACCGCTCAGGGCCTGGAATCCGCCGCCCGCAGCACCCATGCCGTCCTGGGCAATGCGCCGCAAAACATCACGATCGGCCAGCGCGGCATCTATGGATTTCGCCAAACCTACCGGGCCTTTGAACCGGCCCTCGAAGCGAATCTTCAGAAAATCACCTGGGTGCTCTCCCTAATTCAACAATTCACAAAACTTCAATCTCGCATCAACCGATCTACACCCAAGCAATAGCCAATTCATGGTTCATCTGCGAGCCTTCGTCGATCCGAGTTAAATCACCGGGGCGATCGGTCAACGTGACTGGCGATGTGGCCAAAAATACCCGAGATTGGACATTAACATTACCCAATCACAGGCTCCTCAGTTTCTCTAGAGGTGCTAATTTTGCTGACTCAATGCCACAAAACCCATTCTGAGACCAGAATTCTCAGTCTTCGCCTTAGCCCCTGCCGGTGACCTCGCAACGCCTGTCGCAAAATCCAGACTCGATCGGCCTTTAAATCACCAAACCGCACAGGATTATCTCTATCGATCGCCTCGTGCCAAATTTGTGCAATTTTGACTTCAATTTATTTAATCCAGTTTTTGATCCCGACAGTTTTTGTTTATAAATCTTGTGATTTAACTTTTTGATCACTTAAGTTGATTTCAGTTAGGTCGCACGTCTACTCTTGCTCGGTGGCATCATCATGTCGGACTCTATTTTCGGTTTGCCTGAGTTTGCAGAACCCACTCCTTTCGGTGTTGTGCCAAATTCACAGCCAGCGATCGACCTCAGCCGACTGTTGCCACCCATCTTGGCCAATGGCCTTTCCACCAGCGAGCGGTTGGAACAAATCCAGCAATTACAAACCAGTAGCCTCACGGATCCGATCTTAGGTTCCGACCCACAAGCCACGATTCCAGCAGGCCGCACCCAAAATGTGCGCCGTAACCCCGCGCTGGGCAACGGCACATCCACGCCAACCGGCGATGGCGGACTGGGCGGAACCACCCCGCCGATCGACCCCTTGACCGGTGACCCACTGGATGACTCATCCACCACACCGGATGGCAGCGCTGGGGCGATCGAGCCAACGCCCACCCCGACCAGCTCACCCACCGCCCCCACGTCCCCCAGCATTCAGTTCACCTCTGGCGCTTTCACGGCCCTGAGCGCAACGGCCAGCGTTGAATTTCAATGGGATGGTGGCGGCTATAGCAATACTCAGTTAGGCATTTTTTCCCTGGAAGGAATGGAGCAATTCACGGGCGATGCCTTCCACCGAGAAGCCGCCCGCCGCGCCACCACCAACTCCCCCAGCGGTCACCTGCTGATTGATGATCGCACCGAAGGCGCAAAGTTCAGCGGCAAACTGAATCACGAAGACAACTTTAACCAAGGCCCCTTCAACGGAGTCAAAACCTTCAGCATCACTCCCGGGGCCAAATACGGCTTGATCCTGATTCCCGATGGCGCACTGGCGGACATTGCCACGGGTGCAGCACAGGCGGAGGGGTCGCGCCGTCCGCTTTATTCCATGGCCACCGCCAACCCGGATCAGCTCTTCCAAGCTGGGCAGTTGGTGGAGGCAGGTTCAGACCCAACCCGAGGCAACACCTACATTTTTGAGGATTTGCGCCTCGATCAAGGGAGCGATCGGGATTACAACGATATCGTCGTGCGGTTGCGTGGGTTTAGTGGTTCTGTCCCCTCGATCGACCAATACATCGACCCCAACAAAGACTGGCGCAAGCAAGAAGCGGGCAAGCTGTTGTTAGCTGATGCCCTGCCCTACGTCACCGTTGAGCCATCGCAACCCACCCCCACCCAGAGTCCTAGCCCTAGTCCCGCCACGGGCAACGAGCCATCCGGTAGCAGTAGCACAACCACCCCACCAACCCCAGCCCCCAGCCCAACACCACCCACCACAGAATCCCCAGCTCCCAACACTCCAGTTCCCAACACTCCAGTTCCCAGCACCACGCCCGTCATTTCGCCGCTGGGTACCTTCCCCTGGACTTACCCAACGATCGAAGACCTAGCGGCGGCAGCCATCACACCCACTAGCAAGTTTCCGATCATTGGAGTAATCGACACGGGATTTGCCCGCAGCAACCCTGACTTGGACTACAGCAAAATTGTCTGGGGCAAGGACTACATCGATAACGATGCCGATCCGTTGCTGAATCCCGGCGAGGGCAACGAACACGGCACTCACATCCTGGGTCTGATCTCTGCACTCCGCAACAATGGCGTGGGGATTGACGGACTCGCGCCCGATGCACCGATTTGGGCTGCGCGGGCTGTGGGGTCGGGCAGTTGGGCCAAGGCCTTGGTGGACTATGTGGACTACATCAAGACCAAGGGTCAAACGCGCGGGTTGGTGAACCTAAGCTTTGACCTGACCCAAAAGAATGCTGATGGCACGATTTCGACGCGCTACGAGTTCACCCCCGAAGAGCGGGTGGCGATCGAAACGGCGCGCCAAGCAGGTGTCGTCCTGGTTGTAGCGGCGGGCAACAGCGGCACGGGGGATATGTCCGTGTTGGCCCAGGCGGCTCAGGAGTTTGACAACATCATTTCGGTGGCAGCGGCGGAACAGATCGATCGCTCGGTGGCGATCGCCGATGGGGCTGCCAAAACCGACTATTCCAGCAGTGGCAAGAAGCTGACGATTAGTGCGATCGGCGGCAACGTCGGCGATGAAGTGGTATCCCTAACGGGTACAGGTGCAGGCTTGATGAGTGGTACGTCCGTAGCAGCAGCAAAAGTCACGGGTGCGGCTGCCTTGGCCTGGGCAAGTAACCCTGGTTTGAACTATTTGCAAGTCAAAGACGCTTTGACGAGAACTGCCACAGATATTGAAAATCCAGGTTATGACAGCCTCTCTGGGTATGGAATCGTTAACCCGCTCGCAGCTATATCACTGGCCAAATTAATTACGCCAGAACCCTATAAACCAGAGCCATGGTTTGCACCGGATTGGTGGAGTGGAGAAGGAACTGTTACGGCTTTGGAGCAGGCAGTCGGTCAAAATCTGCTGTACTTCTCTACTAGCGATGGATCAATCTATAAGCGCGATCTAACGACTGGAGCACAGGCCAAGGTTTTCAGTGGCTTTAGCGGTCGCTTCTTCACTGATATTGCAATCCGCTCAGATGGGAAAATCATTGGTTCAACTTTTGCGACCCTGCATGAGATTGATCCGGTCACGGGAACTGAAAAATTCATTGGTGTTTTAACTCCTAATCCAGCTCGACCCGGCCCAGCAATTTCTATTAATGCTCTGGAATTTGCTCCCAATGGCAAGCTGTATGGAGCTGATTTTGACACAGGCAACCTATATGAGGTTGATCAAACCACTGGTGACATGAAGTTCCTCGTTTCTTTAGGAGGAAACAGCAGTGGAGATTTGGTTATTGATGCTTCAGGAAAGCTCTATGCAACATTCACAAGCCGTCCCTTCAATACTGGGAATGATCGTTTAATTGCCTACGACCTGAACACGAATACAACACAGGTTTTGTCTAGCAATCTAGGCTATCGCGACTTGTATGGCTTAACCCTTTTTGAAGGCAAGCTTTTAGCCTATACTCGCTCGGGAATTCAAGTTGAGATCAATCCTGCAACAGGCATCTCGCGTCCCACGGGTCTTCGTATTCCAGTTGTAGGTGACTTGGCAGGAGCTTCCCTCCAAACATTTGATCCTCCAACAAACTCACCAACTCCTACGCCTGTTACTCCAACACCTCCTGCTGTATCTTTACCTCCCGCACCGAAGTCTGGTGAAAAAGGCGTGCCGGAAGATGGTGGCGTGTTTCGCAGCACTCATCTTAGTCAGAATGGTGTTGTTGTTCACTACTACAACAATGGATATCTAATCGTTCAGCCAAATGGTTCAGGGTTTTGGTATGGCAAAATTCAGTTGCCTAACTTTGCACCGTCCACATTTGGTATTGAGCCGATTTCTCTAACTGATCCTGATGGTGATGATGTTCTGCTACGGGCTAAGTCACTTCAGCTTGGAAGTCAGATTGGGCGAATTGGTGGACAGGATGAGCGTGATAACTATAAGTTCATTGTTCCTTCTCGTCGCCTAGTCACTTTGACCTTAAATGAAGCCTCCAATCAGGCTGAGATGATCCTGATTGATCCAGCCAATAATGCCACCGATATGGCATTTACGGATGAGGATGGGCGACGCAAAATTACCCGAATCTTGGAGCCTGGAACCTACTTCTTGTCGGTTGAGGGTTTCACTGCAAATGAACTGACCTACCGGATTGATAGCAGCCTGAGCAGCATTGAAGGGAAGTTCTTCCGGGGCTACGACGGTAACGCCTATCACATCAAGAATGGACAGCGCTTTTCGATTCCCTTTGAAAAAGTCAGGGAATATACAGGACGTACTTGGGAGCGCTTGCCTCAAGTGCCCGTTGATGACCTTGAAGGAATTCCCTATGGCGGGGTCTTTACGCCTCGTCAGCCAGCACCCCCGACCAACAGCACCCCGAGTGTTGAGACTGCAATTGCTCAGGAAGCCCAATTCATAAAATCGCTGGTTGGCGAATCAACCGGGCCGATCGCTATTGCAGGTACTTCACCCCAAGGCACGACTGGTGCATGGCAAACCTATCAAAATGGTTCGATTCACTGGACTGAGAAATATGGTGCGGTTGCCCTGTGGCTTGGGCTAAATGATGTTTATGGGCAAAATGGCGGCTCGTCTGGGTGGTTAGGATTCCCGACTCGCCGTGAGTATGAATGGGAATTTGGTAAGCGCACTGACTTTGAGGGAGGGTTTATTTTCTTCAACCCAGCCGATAACAGTGTGAGAGCTTATCGCTTGGGCGAAATGCCACAGCCAACCAAAACCAACCAGCTACCTCAACTCTCCTTCCCCAATTTCATCATGCCGAAGGGGGCGAGTTTCACACTGGGTCAGTATCGCAATGAACTAGAAATTTCTGATCCAGACGGTGATGCAATTCAGATCTACAAAATTCAAGTTGATCCGACTCAGATTGATATGCAGGGTTGGTCTGCGGAAGGTCAACCGCTGGGCACATTCCTGATGCCTGCGAGCGAGTTGGACAACGTGCGAATCTACGGTTCCGTAGTGGGGACTTACCCCATTCAGGTCAGTGCATTTGATGGCAAGGATTGGAGCGACACACACACTTTCAACCTGACCGTTAACCCAGCTGTAACCACTACAACAGGAACATCTAATCCTGGAACTTTTGGCGGTGGCAGTAATTCAGGCTCTAGCACCTGGGTGAATAGTGGAAATAACAACCCAACTGGCAATAATTCCTCTCCGACAGGCAATAATGCCACCACTACCACTACCACTACTACTACGCCTTCAGGATTTGTTAAAAATACTGCGCCTGAGGTGCGTTTTGAACTAGACAACGCAAGCCTATGGGGGGATTCCCAGGGGTATGGCTCAGACTTTGATGCTCAAATCACATGGAATCCTAATCAGCAATGGTCTCTTTTTGGCTTATCCAGTGACGTGGCGAGTGTGGAGCTAGGCTCTGTTGTGGAAGCAAGAGCATATGCCTTTTCGAGTCTAGGAACACTAGATTTAGGGCTGTCGGGTAAGTTCGGCATTTCGCTGGAAGCAGATCCGGCTAGTGGAACTTCTACTGTCAACATCAGCACAGCAAGTACAGGACAGCCATACCTATCAACTTACTTGGGTATGGGAGGGGGGGTAGGGCTAAAAGCAGGGATCAAAGCAGGTCTAACTTTATTTGGACAAGAGCTTTCTACAGAACTCAGCACTGGATTTGAAATCACGCTGGATGAATTGATTAAGAAGGCTCTTGGGTCGGTATTAGGCGTTCCGCCCGAGTTACAAAACCTCGTGGATGTAGACTTCGGACTAAGGCTGAATACCAATTACTGGCAAGGTGGATCAACTTTGAAGGCAGATGATACGGCAGGTGTCAGCGCTAGCCTTTCAGGAGTGTTGCCCCAGAAGTGGCAGGATTTCCTAGATCTCAAAATCGGGCTGTTACTGAAGCAAAAATCTGAAGCAAAGCTTCAAGGCTTTTTGTTTGATCCAGATGAAAATAGTAACAATGACAATGAATTCACTATTGGCTTAGGAAGTTCGTTAACGAAACCCTTAAGCTTCATTCCCCAATCCCTGCGAGTTCGTCCAGTGTTAGAGTTGAAGACGGAATTTTCTGTGGCTATGACTGGCTCAATGGAACTTGGTGTGGGCCAAGTTATTAAAGAGGCATTCCCGCAGGTATCCCAGAAAACAATCGGGGAAGTGATGGGCGGAATTCCTCCCAAAATCGTCCTGTCTCGAGAAATTGGAGTTCCTATACCTTCGCCGGGTGTTTTCAAGCCATTTGAGAAGACAGGGTATTGGAAGTCGATTAGCTTAGGCTAGCGCTCTCTCAACCGTATTGCTCTACACCTGTACCCGATATTGTGGCGATCGCCTCCGATCGCCTCCCCGAGCAAGACGGGCCGTTTCATAGCGCACCGGACTGGTTAATCGAGAGTCGATCGCCCGACCACAGCACCCTGGCCCTACAAACCAAAATTTTGCACTGCCTTCAAAATGGCACTCAATCAACCTGGTTAATCGACCTCGATCGCCAACAAATTTGGGTCTGGGCAGGCGATGATTTACCGAACATTTACACCGGGGGCGATCGCCTACCCATGCCAGGTTTTGATCTGAGCCTAACTGCCGCCGATATTTTTGCCCTTGCCCATCAACGCCGATAGGTGGTCATCATCTTGGGAAAATCGCGCGATCACCCTTGCTAGACTAGGGACAAAGACAACATCGCCTCAACCACCATGACATTAACCCAGCTTGATCGCGCCACTGCCCAAATCTCGCACCTGGCATGGCGCGATCGGCTAGTGTTGTTGTGGCGTATCTTCAAAACGCTATTGCCCCTAACCAGACAACATCACCCATTAACAGAACAACTATCAGATCCTCTAGTCACTTCCCCTTCTGTTGCCACACAATTGCTGAATCTGCATCATCTGTGCCAAGAAGAAGCCTATACCTTAGAAATTCCCGATCGGCGCGATCGTCCCAGTGCGTTTGAGTAGTCGTAGACGATGCTCTGTGACACCAACATTATTAGTGAATTTGCACGACCTCAGCCCAACCCAGGTGTTCTTCAGTGGATTCAGTCCGTGGATCAAATCACTATTAGCGTGATCACACTGGAGGAGATTTACTATGGGTTATCTGCTAAGCCCAACCAGAAAGTTCAACGATTCATGGAGCGGTTTTTCACAGAAAGCTGCACGATTTTACCAGTGACAGATGCGATCGCTCAGATAGCAGGAACATTGAGAGGAAGGCTCAGATTAAAAGGGCAAACCCGAACACAGTCCGATATTTTAATTGCCGCTACTGCCCAAGTTCATCAACTAATCCTAGTAACCAGAAATATTCGTGATTTTGAAGACTGCAACATTGTGACATTTAACCCGTTCTCTGGGTAATGTAGACCAACTCATTCTCATGATTCACCTCTCCGGCTATTCCAACTAAACTGGATACTAACCCACCCAATCGCCCTTGCTAGACTGGGAATCGCAGCCGATCGCTCCCGCAAGATCTGAGACAACCCTATGGCTCTGTTAACGCTGGAAATTTCCCTAGAGATTCTTTTAGAGGCGATCACCCATTGGGATCGGTATGATCGCCTGCAACTGTGGCAATTTCTCAGTGACGATCTTTTCAGCAATGTTGAAACAGAACTCGATCAATCGCCCGCCGACGATCTCCGACAATCGCTTCAAGAAATGCGATCCGGGCAAACCTTTCCCATCGAGCAACTGTGGCTGGTTACTACACCTCGGCAATGCGATCGCCCTTGCTAGACTGGAATTCATAGCCGATCGCCCCTAGCCGCCATGGTCGTCACCGTTCCCCTCAATCGGATTACTTTGCGGCCCGGCAGCGCGATGCAGCCCTGGGAGTGCCAGAGGTCTGGATTTATGCCGATGGCGTGCTCAAGACTTTTGTGCTAGATGCAGGACAGTACCAACCGCGCGATCGCGGTTTGCTGTTTCCTGATTTGGATCTGCCAGCGATCGTGGCGGCCCAACTCGCCAAGGCCCAGGCGATCGGCAGCGCCCGCACCATTCGTGAGTTTCGCCAAAGTCTCCAGTAATCTTGCGGTTTTGTCCATTCGATGGGGGAGCGATCGCCCTTGATAGACTGGGGTTTAGTTCCCCTGGTTTGCAGCGTTGCTCACCCCTATGGTTGCTCTGCCCGATCGCCTCTCCGTTGCTGACTATCTCGCCCTAGAAGCCATGAGCACCACCAAGCATGAGTATTGGGATGGCTATCTGGTGGTGATGGACGGGGCGAGCGATGCCCATGTGGCGATCGTGGGGAATCTGTTTGCGGCACTGTTGGGGCATATTGCGCCACCCTGTCGGCTCTATATGACCGATATGCGCCTGCAAATTGTCCACAAAAATCGCTATTTTTATCCGGATCTGTTGGTGACTTGTGACCCCAGAGATACGGTCATTACGCCTGAAAATAATTACGCTAAACAGTTCCCAACCTTAATTGTTGAAGTGCTGTCAGACACCACGGAACTGCGCGATCGCAGCAGCAAGTTTTTTGACTATCAGCAAATCGAAAGCCTCCAAGAATATGCCCTGATTAACACCAGTTGCCAGCGCGTTGAATGCTTTCGCCGCAGCACGGGGGATGATTGGGTGCTAACCACCTACAATCCCGATCGCGCCGATCAGTTTCAGTTAAAATCCGTTGATTTCACAGGAACCTTGACGCAGCTTTATCGCAATGCGATCGCCCTGCCTAGTCATCCTTCATTGGACACCAGCCCACCCGATCGCCTTTAGTCGCCATCACCGTCACTATCTCCTACGGTGGTTTTGTCCACTCGATGGAGGAGCGATCGCCCTTGCTCGGCCTGCCGGCCCCCACTCTTGCAACGATTAAAGGCTTTTATTAAAGATTGAATGAAGGATTGTCTGAAAAAAGATTTTTAGTTGATTGAATTAAAGGTTTTGTGAAAAATAGATTCAAAAACGACTAATTTGGCGGATGTTTTTTAGGTTTTAATTGATACACCAAAACTTATTTATCTCCAGATCTGTCGATATAATTAATGAAGGGTGACAGTCATTGAATTGTCTTCATCTTGTATCCTCCCCATAGATCTATGAAGCTTCTTAAAACGGCTCTGAGTTTGACGGTGATTGTCACTTCTTCAGTGGCCGCTTGCTTGGCAGTTTCTGCGCCCGCCCAAGCCTACCGAATGTTTTTAGGCGAAGATTTAAATTCAAATCCTTGGGCTCCGGCTGCCAATCTCACCAACTCTCAGGCAGCGGAAGCCGCTTTTTTGTCAAATTTGACCGGTGTGGGTACTGAGACCTTTGAAAGTCAAATCACCGGTACTAACAATCTTCTGAATGTTTCATTTCCCGGAGCTGGAACCGCAACGCTCTCGGGAAATGGTCGAATTTCAAGCGTGCCCGTGGGCTGGACAAATGGCGTTGGTCGCTATGCCGTTTCCGGGACTCAATTTTGGGAAGTGGACGCTGGGGGGCGCTTCACAATCAATTTCAGCCAGCAGGTAGGAGCTTTTGGGTTTTATGGGGTTGATATTGGTGATTTTGGTGGCCAATTAACCCTGACTTTGGCGGGCGCATCCACCACAAAACAGGTGACGGTTAATAACACGATCGGCTCGTCGGGCAGTACGGACGGTTCTGTGCTGTTCTTTGGCATCATTGCGGAAACCATGGAGGAGGCTTTCAGTAGCGTTTCCTTCAGCATGTCAACGGGTCAAGGCGATGTTTTTGCCTTTGACAACATGACGGTGGGCGGTCTGTCTCAGGTCAAGACTCCGGAGCCATCCCCCCAGCCCAGTCCTGAACCGACTCCTGAGCCGACTCCGGAACCCAGTCCCGAACCCACTGTGACTCCGGAACCCGGCCCTAGCCCAACCCCCAGCCCCTCCGCAACGCCTACGCCGCAACCCACACAGCCTACGGATCCGGTGTCAGTGCCGGAGCCGGGATCGATCGGGGCGTTGTTGGTGGTGGGGGCGATGGGAGTCCTGGGGCTGCGTCGTCGCCGCGCTGACTAGGCTGATTAATAGGCACACCGAAGCTGTGCCACGGGATCACCGATCGGGGAGATCGCAGGAAATCTAAAGAAGCACCTGCAAGAGATCGAGAGGAATCGGAGACAATGCCAAGCTGGAAAGATTCCCAGCTCGGGTTTCTGCCGCTTGGTTCTCTCTTCCTTCAGTGGGTTAAAACCATGACCGATCGACCTGCGCTGCTGATTCGGAACGCTCGCATCCTGTTGCCTGACGGAGATTTCCTGCAAGGCGATGTGTTGATTGAAGGCGATCAGATTCGGCAGGTGGCTCCTGAAATTTCCCCCGACCCGATCGGGCCGATCGCCCGTGAAATTGACGCAACGGGCTTGACTCTGTTGCCGGGCGCGATCGACCCCCAAGTTCATTTCCGCGAACCGGGCTTAGAGCATAAAGAGGATCTCCGAACCGCCAGCCATGCCTGCGCCAAGGGCGGTGTCACCTCCTTTTTGGAGATGCCTAACACCAAGCCCCTAACCACCACTCAAGCCACGCTGCAAGACAAGCTCGATCGCGCGGCGAGTAAGTGCGTGGTCAACTATGGCTTTTTCATTGGAGCGACCGCCGATCGGTTGCCGGACTTGATCACGGCGAACCCCGTTTGCGGCATCAAGATCTTTATGGGGTCTATGCATGGCCCCTTGTTGGTGGATGAGGAGCCAATCCTCGATCAAATTTTTGCGATGGGGCAACAGCCGGGACAAACGGGCTATGGGCGATTAATTGCTGTCCATGCCGAAAACCAAGACCGGATTCGTCAGCGCCGAGAGCAATTTGCGGGCATTACCGATCCGGCCATCCATTCCCAAATTCAAGACAACCAAGCCGCGCTGGAGGCCACACAACTGGCCCTCAAGTTGGCGCGGAAGCATCGTCGGCGGCTGCATATCTTGCACATGTCTACGGGTGATGAGGCGAACCTGATGCGTCAGGGCAAGCCCGAATGGGTGACCTGTGAAGTTACCCCCCAACATTTGCTGCTGGATGTGAGTGCTTACGAGACGATCGGCACTTTTGCGCAAATGAATCCCCCTCTGCGATCACCCGAAGATTGCGCAATTTTGTGGCAAGCCCTGCTGGATGGAGTCATTGACTTCATTGCCACTGACCACGCCCCCCACACCCTGGAAGAAAAGGCGCAACCCTATCCCAACAGTCCCAGCGGAATGCCGGGGGTGCAAACCTCCTTGCCCCTGATGCTGACCCAGGCGGCGGCGGGGCGCTGCACGGTGGCTCAGGTGGCCCGGTGGATGTCAACCAATGTGGCGAAGGGGTTTGGCATTCCCAACAAGGGGGCGATCGCTCCCGGATGGGATGCGGACTTGGTGTTGGTGGATCTCGATAACTACCGTCCAGTGCTGCGGGAGGAAATGCTGTCCAAATGTGGTTGGAGTCCCTTTGAGGGTTGGAATCTCACGGGTTGGCCGGTTTACACGATCGTGGGCGGCCAGGTGGCCTATGAAAACGGCGAGGTTAATGAGTCGGTGCGTGGTCGGGCCTTGAGGTTTGAACCGACGGTGTAGGGCTGATCATTAACTCGCCTAAAACCCCCATGCCACCGCTGGCAAATCGCGACAGATCGTAGCAAGTCGCGACAAATCGTGGCAAATGGTGGCAAATCGCGACAGATCGTGGCAGATCGTGAACGACAAGGGGCTTCAGCCCCTTGTTCCGGTGATTGAGCCATGGACAATCAACCCTAGAAGCACCTAGGGCGTGGGGCGGCCCAGAAACCATTCCAGCCGCAGGGCCGTTTGGTCATCGTCGGGGGCAAATTGGCTTAGGGGTTCTTGGCGGCCCAGATTCGATCGCAACTGGGTGGCCGCCCAACTGCTGGGCCGCGTGCGATCGCCCTGGCGACCAAATAGCCATAGGTTCGATCGCCCGCTGTCTTCGGTGCTGATTCCTTGGGCATAGCGAGCCTGCTGCTCGGTTTTGGCCCCAGCACTCAGCAACAACACGGATTCCCCTTCAGGCCCGTAGTAAACTTCCAAGCCGTCCCCTGGATCCACGATCGGCGGAATTTCTTCGGGGCCCCCTAGCCCATATTCCACCCATTGCTGGCAAGTGGCTAGCTCACTGTAGGGCAACTCAAGCTGCGCCAACATGGGCAAAATGGCCGCGCGATCGCACTCCAAGCCGCCTGCCGCCGTCAGGTCTTGGGCCTTGCCCTCGGGGAGCGGTGGCGTTTGGCTGGCCACACGCTGGGCCAGCACCAGCACCAACAGCCCCGCCAACAAAGCAATGGCGCTCGATCGCGGCCAGGTTTTTCTCAGCCAGGTTCCTTCACCCCCAACTTTCCCGGTGTTGATTGGCGGCTGGTGTTGCATGAGGTGTTGCATGATCCGATCCATCATCCCTGCCCTCCTACGAACCTGAATGGCTCTCGGATGCGGGTTCGATCGCCCGGTCTATGGCCAGAAAGCGGGAACCCGCAAGCGCCTTGGTCTCTATGAATGGGGAGGGGCCGGTTGGAGGTGTGTGAAGCGATCAACCCGAAACCAACCCCATTCCTTTTGATCCTAAAGATCACTAGGCGCGGTGGTTTCGAGTGTGACGCGATCGATATTGAACGTTATGCAACGCCATCAGTTGCAACGCCACGTAATACTTCCTAACCCATTAATACTTCCTAACCCATATTGACCAAGAGGTTTCAGACCTTTCCTGAGAGCTTTTGAACCCCAAAATCAGGCCTCTAAACCGAGCCAACTTTTAAGGAACCTGAACCACCGTTTGAGCTTCAACCCGCTGACCATTGGCATACAAATCCTTGTGGTCATTCGTATTCAAGGTCACCTGGATTTGGTTACTGCCGCTCGGCAAAGATTCCAAGTAATACCAGTTGCCGTAGAGCCGGGTGAGTTTGCGCCCGTTGAGGTAGAGGTGCGCGTGACCTTGGTTCCAAGCACCGGGTTGGTTAATTTGCTCCGGGGCAAATCGGAAATTTTGAACTGTGAGTTGCAGGTTCCACCCCTGTTTGGGATCTGGCAATACGGCAAGGCTTACGGCGGGGATTGGCTGACCGACAGGAATATCAAAGCGCCCGTGATGATGCTCGCCGCCGTGACCGCTGCCATGGTGAGGATTGTGCGGACTGGATGACGGGCTGGATGACGGGCTGGATGACGGGCTGGATGGGTGATGGTGATGATTGCCATCGGCCCGGGCTGGCTGGTGAATGGATTGGGCGATCGGGCTGAGAAGCATCACTGCCAGAGTCAAGCCAACCGATCGCAAGGAAACAGGAGAACGAAATAACTTCAGTGGCATAGCAGGCGAAGGGTAGTTTGGGGATTCAGAGGAAATCGTGAACCGGTGACCAACCTTCTCAAAGACAACGGCGGGGTGAGGCGCGCACAACTGAACAACTCAGCAAACAACCCAACCAGCAGCTCAACGCATTCATTCAGCGCATTCATTACAACGCACTGATTCAACGCGTTAACAAGCTAAGCAACAGACGGCCTCACTAGCAGCTTTAGCCGATCGCTACGGAGTTGCTCTGCTGGAGTTGGCGCAGGGCCGTTAAGGCCGTTTGAAAAGACCCCCAATCACCACAGTCATAGAAACAACGGACAGCAGATTCCAAGTCATGAATTGCCGCTTGATGGCAATGCATTTGTTGATGGAGCTGACTGCGGGCCATGTAGGACAGACCGTTCATGGGAGCCAGGGCGATCGCCTGGTCAAAACTGCCGATCGCTTCCGTGGAACGACCTAGAGCTTGTAGCACCAAACCGCGCAGATGAAAGCTATTGGCTTGTTGGGGGCCGTAGCGCAAACTGCGATCGAGATCGGCTAGGGCTTGGGGCCGATCGCCCTGATCCAACCAGGTAATCGCCCGGTCGTAATACACCTGGGCAAGGCGATCAAGTGATTCGTGGCCGAATTGCAAAATGGCTCGGTTGAAATCTTCGATCGCCTCGCGCCCCTGCTGTTGTTCAGCCATCACCAGCCCGTGGTTATACCAAGCGCGTCCATCCAAGGGATGTTGATGCAGCACCGTTTCAAAATCCTGGGTGGCGGCGGCCCGGTTTTGTTGCCCGCGATAGGCTAAGCCACGGTTCAGGTATGCATCCCAAAGCTGGGGGTTGAGTTCCAGCGCCGTCGAGCAGTCCCCGATCGCAGCCGCCCAGTCAGCGAGCGCCAGCCAGGTCAGGCAACGGTTGTGGTGGGCCCGGGCTTGCCGATGGGCATCCGGGGCCTGATGGGCAGCGATCGCGAAGGCCGCTAGTGCGTCCGCATAGTCACCACGGCTAAAAGCTGATGCACCCAGCGCCATCGGGTCTTGCGGACTAGAAACCGGGACGCTAGCCGGAGTCAGTCGGGATGGCCAATAGGTAGTAGCTGCGAGGCCCCAAACAACCACGCTCAGCAACAGCGCGATCGCCCAGCGCCCGGTTCGATCGGGTTCGGACATAGGGTCAGAAGCCTGTTGAATAACCGAAAGGCAATTCAACACTCGGGTTCAATTGGGTGGGTTAGCCAGCGGGAACAGCGCCAGGGCTGCCCAGCGCTCAAAACCGGTCAAGGCATCTGTGGAGGAATGTTGCCTCGACCGGCTCGCATGACTTACCAACCAGCTTCCGACTTGGACAGCACGAAGGATGCCACATCTTGAATATCTTCGTCCGTCAGCTTGCCCTTGAAGGCCGGCATCGCACCTTTACCGTTGGTGACCTGCTTCACGATCGCCTCGATCGAGTTCATGCCGTATTTTTCCAAGGCATCCTTCTTCAGGGTCTTGTCTGCCATCACCACGTTACGGCCACCCGCATGACAAGCGGCGCAGTTGGCGTTAAAAATTTTGGCTCCACTGGCCACATCAGCCGCATGGGCAGTGCCTGCAAAGCTCAACCAAGCAGCAACCAGAGCGATCGCCCAAGATACAAACCGTTTCATTGTCCTTGATCCTGTCAGTCAGTACTGAAGCCGTGAAATGCTTCAGACCCATTTAGTCCAGATCTGCCCAGGACTGTCAAGCCCAGTATCAGTCAAGGTTTGGCAATGGTTTGCAATAATTTTTTAGAATGGCCGAGCGAACAACGGTCAAGCGGCGTAAAGGGTTTTAATCCACTCCCATTCTTGCTCAAGACCCTTGCGAATCGTGACTTGAGGGTCATAGCCCAAAAGATTGCGAGCCTTGGTCACATCGGCGGAGGTGTGGCGAGCATCCCCGATCGCCCGATCCTGATAATCGCGTGCGATCGGATGACCCACAATCGCCTCCATCTGCTCCAGCACCTCCGTCAGCACCACGCGACTGCCGCCACCGATGTTGAAAATTTCCCCGATCGCCTCTGGAACCACCGCAGCCGCCAAATTCGCCGCCACCGCATCGCTGACATAGGTAAAATCGCGGGTCTGTTGCCCATCGCCGTAGATGGGAATCGCCTGATGGGCGATCGCCGCCTTAAAGAACTTGTGAAACGCCATATCCGGCCGCTGTCGGGGCCCATAAACCGTGAAATAGCGCAGGGCCACAAACGGCACGCCAAAATTGTTGCAATAGAGCCGTCCGAGCTGTTCGGCCGCTAATTTCGTGATGCCGTAGGGCGACACGGGCTTGGGACAGACCAACTCACTGGTGGGAAAGGTTTCCGCATCGCCATAAATGGACGACGTGGACGCATAGACCAACCGTTGCAAACTCGGGGCCTGCTTCGCGGCTTCTAAGAGGCGCTGGGTCGCCGTGATGTTGCGATCGGTGTAGTCCTGGAACCCAGTTCCCCAACTGGCCCGCACCCCCGCCTGGGCCGCCTGGTGATAAACCACATCCGCTTCCGCCAGCAGGGGGGCCCAGTCAATGGCTCGCAAATCCACTTCCAGCAGTTGGAATTGGCCATGATCCAGCAGGGGCGCAACGTTTTGCCGCTTCAGGGCCGGGTCGTAATAGTCATTGAAGTGATCAATGCCAATGACCCGATCGCCTCGCAGTAACAGCGTTTCCGCCAGGTGGGAGCCAATGAAGCCGGCCGCGCCGGTCACGATGCTGGTAGTCATGGGGGGTTCAGAAATCGCCGTTTTGCAATAGTTGAAGGGAAATTGGCGCGATCGCCTGATCGCTGGTCTAGGTTTAGCCCAAGTTTTGACCCAGCGCCTAGCCCAGTCTAGGAAGTTTTGCACCCAAACGTGGAAACAACCAACCCAGGAATGGTCGTTGATGATCGGTGATCGACCGCAATTGAGTCGAAATTGGACAAGATCCAGCCTCCCAGCGGGGATCGGTGGTGAGAGGAGCGGACGTGCGATATTCTGAGATACTGGCTCCTGGCCGAGTTCTGTTCACAACTGCGGGTTAAAGATTCTGTGAAGGTTTTAGTGGTTGGCAATGGTGGCCGTGAACACACGATCGCCCACATGTTGTTGAAGTCGGAACAGGTGGAGCGGGTCTTTTGTATTCCCGGAAATGGGGGAACGGCCCTGAATCCCCGTTGCCAAAACTTTGCCTTCGCTGCAACTGATTTTGAAGCGATCGCCCGCGTTGCCCAAACCCAAGGGGTCTCCCTGGTGGTGGTGGGCCCCGAAGCACCCCTGGCCGTCGGAATTGTAGACTTTTTGCGCGGGCGACAAATTCCCGTGTTTGGCCCCACCCAAGCGGGGGCCCAAATTGAAGCAAGCAAATCTTGGGCCAAGACGCTCATGGCCGAAGCAGGTGTGCCCACGGCCCAATCCGCCACCTTCACGGAGCTGGCCCCCGCTCGCGATTATTTGCAGCAGACCGGGGCCCCGATCGTGGTGAAGGCCGATGGTCTGGCGGCGGGCAAAGGCGTAACCGTGGCCATGACCCTGAATGAGGCGCTCAAGGCGGTGGAGTCCATCTTTGGCGGCCAATTCGGCTCCGCTGGCTCCAGCGTGGTGATCGAAGAATTTATGGAAGGGCGGGAAGTATCCGTTCTGGCCCTGACCGATGGCAAAGCCGTGCGCCCTCTGATTCCAGCCCAAGACCATAAACGAATTGGCGAGGGAGACACCGGCCCCAACACGGGCGGCATGGGAACCTATGCCCCGGCTCCCTTGGTTACACCGGATCTGATGGCGCGCATTGAAACGGAAGTGTTGCAGCCCACGGTGCGGGCCCTGGCGGCGCGCGGCATTGATTACCGAGGGGTTTTGTACGCGGGATTGATGATCACGCCTGAGGGGAATCCCAAGGTGGTGGAATTTAACTGCCGTTTTGGCGACCCGGAAACCCAGGTGGTGTTGCCGCTGTTAGAAACGCCACTCCATGAGCTGATGTTGGCCTGTGTGGAACAGCGGCTGGCCCAGTTGCCCCCGATCGCCTGGAAATCGGGCGTGGCCGGTTGTGTGGTGGTGGCGGCCCAAGGCTATCCGGGCAGTTTCGCCAAGGGCACCCCGATCGCGGGCTTAGCAGAGGCGGAAGCGGTGGGGGCCATGGTGTTTCATGCGGGAACACGTCTGGTGCGATCGAGCGGCAACACCGATCGACTGGTCAGCGATGGAGGGCGAGTCCTAGGGGTCACGGCAATCGGGGCAGATTTTGACGAAGCCTTCGAAACCGTCTACCGGGCGATCGAGACCATTGACTACGCCGACAAAACCTATCGTCGCGACATTGGCTATCAAGTGCGCCAACAACCTTGGGAAGCCCTGCCCCTGCCCGGTGTCATCGCCGCCAGTGACCCCATGCCCACCGAAGCCCCTTAAGATCGAATCAATCTGCACGCTCCCCGAGACCATGCTTGAGGCGATCGTTACGTTGCGGCAAATCCTGCGTCGCTGGTGGTCAGAATTCACCCTCCAAACCCGATTGATGGCGGTGGCAACCCTGGTGGTGTCCCTGTTGACCAGCGGGCTAACCTTTTGGGCCGTCAACACCATCCAGCAGGATGCCCGGCTCAACGACACCCGTTTTGGGCGAGATTTGGGACTGCTTTTAGCCGCCAACACTGCACCCCTGGTGGCGGAGCAAGACTTGGGCGGTTTGGCTGGCTTCTCGCGCCGGTTTTATAACAGCACCTCCAGCGTTCGGTACTTGCTCTATGCCGACGTGGACGGGGATATCTTCTACGGCATCCCCTTTTCCGATACGGAGGTGAAAAACTCCCTAACCTTGCGTCGTCGGATTCAGTTGCCGCCGGACTATGCGGCCGACCTCGATCGCCCCTTGGTACGCCAACACCTCACCCCCAACGGTCAAGTCACCGATGTGTTTGTGCCGCTGACCCACGAGGGGGAATATCTGGGGGTGTTGGCCGTGGGCACCAATCCCAATCCCACGGTGGTGGCCTCGTCGGGCTTGACTCGCGACGTGACGATCGCGGTGTTCGTGTCAATTTGGGTGATGGTAATTTTGGGGGCTGTGTTCAACGCCCTCACCATCACCAAGCCGATCAAGGAATTGTTAATCGGTGTCAAAAACATCGCCTCCGGGGATTTTAAGCAGCGAATTACCCTACCGTTTGGCGGTGAACTCGGGGAGCTAATTGCCAGCTTTAATGACATGGCGGAGCGCCTGGAGCGCTATGAAGAACAGAATATTGAAGAGCTGACGGCCAGCAAGGCCAAGCTCGAAACCCTAATCGCCACGATCGTCGATGGGGCCCTGCTGCTCGATACGGATCTGCGCGTGGTGTTGGTGAATCCCACGGCCCGACAGATTTTTGGCTGGGATCGCGAAACGGACGGCCAGCCGATCATTGGCAAAAATGTGCTCTATGAGTTTCCGCCCGAGGTGCAGGTGAAGCTCACGCGTCCGCTGTACCAGTTGGCGGAAGGCAAGGCCGACGAGGGTGAGGAATTTCGCATTACCCTGATGGAGCCGGTGAAGCGAACGGTGCGCATTTTGCTGTCGCCGGTGCTGTCCCAACGGGCGATCGGGGATGGGCACTTGTGCGACACCTGCGAGCACCATCAGCAGGATCAGTGCAGCGATGCCCAACGGCCCCTGGCCAGGGAATGTAATCTCTATGCCGATCAAGATGGTGAGGCCCCGGGCGATCGCTACCGCGAGAGCATCCGAGGGATTGCCGTCACGGTGCAGGACATCACCCGGGAAGTGGAGCTGAATGAGGCCAAAAGCCAATTCATCAGCAATGTTTCCCACGAGCTACGCACGCCGCTGTTTAACATCAAGTCCTTTATTGAAACACTCCATGACTATGGCGATGAGCTGTCGCCGGAGCAGCAGCGGGAGTTTTTGGACACCGCCAACCGCGAGACTGATCGCCTCACCCGGTTGGTCAATGACGTGTTGGATCTCTCTCGGTTGGAATCCAGCCGTAGCTACACTTTTGACGCGATCGACCTGGTACAGCCGATCGAACAAACCCTGCGCACCTACCAGCTCAATGCTCGCGACAAGGGAATCGAACTAACCCAAGAGCTAGCCCCCAACCTGCCGCCCGCTTTGGGTAACTATGATCTGTTGCTGCAAGTGTTCGCCAACTTGGTGGGCAATGCCCTGAAATTTACCCCCAAGGGCGGCCAGGTGGCGATCCGAGCCTATATTCCCCAAGACCCCGCCGTTCAACCGACCCTTTGGGATACCTGTCCGGTGAATGCGGCAACCGGACAAGCCAAATCCCAACCCGAGGTGGTGAGCGTGGTGCGGGTGGAAGTGGCCGACACCGGCATTGGCATTGGCCCCGAAGATTGCCATGCCATTTTCGATCGGTTCTATCGGGTCGAAAACCGGGTTCATACCCTCGAAGGCACGGGGTTGGGCCTGTCGATCGTCCGTAACATCATTGACAAGCACCAAAGCAGCGTCAAATTGATCAGTGAAGTGGGTGTGGGGACGATTTTTTGGTTTGACTTGTTGATTTATCGGGATGGGTTGACCCTGCCGGAACCGATGCCCGTCGTTTCCAGCACCCTGGGTTAGGCTGGGGGCAATCCTGGGGCGAATCGGGCGGCGATCGCGACTGATCCGCATCCCACAAGGGTCGATCGCCCGTGTTAGCCTAACGATGATTGGCGGGGCCACTCAGTCCGAGCGTCAGCCCGAGCTGTTGATGAACCCTGGTAGGCATACGGAGTCGATCGTCCGATGGATGGAAATAACTGGCTGCAACAACTGCTGACCATTGGTTTGGGAACAACAGCCATTGTTGCAGAACGCCTCAAGGAAGCCAGCGATGAATGGGTTCGCAGCGGCCGCTTGGATCCAGAACAGGCCCGCAAGGTGGTGGATGACCTGATGCAGCGTTTGCAGTCCGGCGGCAATCCCTCCCCCAGCGAAAGTTTTGATTCCCTGATTCAGCAGCAGTTTCGGAAGGTGATGAAGGATTTTGGTGTGCCCGATCGCTCAGAGGTGGACGAACTGCGCGGCCGGATCGATCGGCTGGAGCGCCAAGTGCGTGACCTGGAAAATCGACTGTGGCGTTAGGGCGATCGCTCGTTAGGATCAAGAACGACCCACTTTGCTCGCAGATTGATCGAGGAGACTAGACCCTTGCGTGATGTGTTAATCAGCTTTGGGGTGATGTTGGTTTGCCTAGTGGCCGTGTTGATGGTCACCTTCACGGGCAAAACCCCCACCGCCGAAGCGAACCCCCTATCCAGTCAACCGGCGGCCGAAGCCACTGCCAACGGTTCCAAACTGGCGGCCCGTCTCATTAGCGACGCGGCTGCCCAACTGCGATCGCCTGAGATCGCCACCCTGCCCACCAATACCCAGGAGACAACCCTCGTGGCCGACGCGAGCAACCTGACCACCACCGATTCTGGCCTGCAATACGAAGACCTCACCGTGGGAACTGGCGCAGCCCCCACCCCCGGTCAGAACGTCACGGTTCACTACACCGGCACGCTCACTGACGGCAAAAAATTCGACAGCTCGCGCGATCGGGGTCAGCCCTTCAGCTTCCGCATTGGTGTGGGTCAAGTGATCAAGGGTTGGGACGAAGGTGTCCTGTCTATGCGGGTTGGTGGTCGCCGCAAGCTGGTGATTCCGCCGGACTTGGGCTATGGGGCCCGGGGAGCCGGTGGGGTAATTCCTCCCAACGCTACCCTGGTATTTGATGTGGAATTGCTGCGCGTGGGGGGCTAGTTCCCGCTCAGCGTCAGCACTGACAGTTTTTGGGCTCTGGGAAAGCATCCAAGATCTTGGATAGGGGCGATCACTCCGGCGGGGCGATCGCCCCTTGTGCTGGCCACCGATCACAGGGAGTCACGATCGCACCCGCACCAATGCCGTATCAACCACCGCCATCAAGCGGATCCCCCGGTCTGGATTCGGTATCCTGAATGGGGTTAATCAGTCTCTAGGTCAACCTCTAGGTCAACCGACAATCAAGCGCCACACTCACTGGCGGTGAAAGCGGAATCAGCAACGCCCATGTCAACGCAACCCCCAAAGTCCAAGCGGTTGAGAAACGGGCAATCATTGCGCCCCTTCTCCCGCCCCTCAGCATCCGGCAAGGCTCCCCAGGGCAACCATGGCGGGCGGCGGCAGTGGCAGCAGTGGATCCCTTCCCTGACGGCAACCCTGCGGCAAGCACCCGCTTGGACTTGGCAGCAGCGGCATTGGTGGGGGTCGGGATTGGTGGCGATCCTGACCATGGGGGCCATGCGATCGCTGGTCATCGATTCTTATCTGGTGACTCTGCCAACCATGAGGCCCACACTGCAACCAGGCGATCGCCTGCTCATCGATAAGGTGAGCTACCAGTGGCGCAATCCCGATCGAGGCGAGTTAGTGGCCTTTATGCCGCCCGGCACGCCGAATCAACCTCGGGGAGTGTTGGTCAATCGGGCTATTGGTCTGCCCGGCGATCGGGTTGAAATCCAAAGCGGTCAACTCTTGGTCAATCAGCGCCCGATCGCCCATGGCCAGTCCCTGGCGATCGAAATTGGTGATCTCGCCCCCGTGCGAGTTCCCGCCGCCACCTACTTTGTCATGAGCGATGGTTCCGCCTTGGGTAGTGCCCCAGCTCTGACCTTCACCTACGGTTACGTGCCGCGTCAAGCCCTAGTAGGGCGGGTTATGTGGCGGTTTTTTCCTCTCGATCACTGGGGGTCACCAACCACTCCCACAGCCTCGCCTGATCCAGTCCCTCAGTAGTCACCTGCGATCATTCGCGGTTTTGCGGTATATCTTCTCAACAACAGACCAGCCGGAATTTTCACCGCTGTAATAGCCTGTAATAGGAGTTGAGAGTTTCCAGTTTCTGGCTAACGGCGCACGGATTGATTCCAAATTTCCAAGCAGAATAGTCAATCATGCCAACGCGCCCGCCTTCCCCAAGTCCCAATCTTGGATCCTGAACCCCGATCGCGCTTCTCCTGGTTTGCGTTTTCCGGGCTTGGCCCAAGGTTCTCAGCGCCCAGCATTTCAAGAAGCGCCCTCGTCTACTGCTTTAGTGCATTTAGGATTTTTCTCGTGACCGATCAACCCGCTTCCTCGCATAAAGAGCCGTCCACCAATCCCCCCACCGACAACGCTTGGGTTGAAATCCTCAAAACCATCGGCCTCAGCATTATCTTGGCCCTGGGCATTCGTACCTACGTGGCCGAAGCTCGCTGGATTCCCTCAGAATCAATGGTGCCGACGCTGCAGGTGAAAGACCGGTTGATTGTCGAAAAACTGCAATACCGGTTTGGCGGCAGCCCCAAGCGCGGCGATATCATCGTCTTCATGCCGACCGCCGAACTGCGCCGCCACAACCTCAAAGATGCTTTTATTAAGCGCGTCATTGGTCTGCCGGGTGAACTGGTGGAGTTGCGAGATGGCCAGGTTTACATCAACGGCCAGCGCCTGGACGAACCCTACATTGCCCGCGAGTCGGTCTTAACAACCGGTCGCCCCAGTCCTGCGAGTGGCTCAGGGGAGCGCCCGGCCAGCCGTAGCGCGGATGGCAATGCAGTGCAGCGCACGGATACCAATGTTTGCGTAGGGGATCCACAACCTTTTCTGTCCCGGCCGGTGCGGGTGCCGCCCAAGTCTTATCTCGTGCTGGGAGATAATCGCAACCGCAGTTACGACAGCCGTTGTTGGGGAGTCGTTCCGCAAGATTTGATTGTTGGTCACGCGGTTTGGCGGTTTTGGCCACTCGATCGTATGGGTAATCTCTAGCCAAACGCAGAGCCTAGAACAATAGGGTCTAGAAAAAATAGAGCCTAGAACAGCCTAGAAAATAAAAAGCTAGCAAATAAAAAGGAGAGTCGCTGGTTCAGCAACTGCTCCTTTTTTCTGTTTCTTCTGGTTGAAGAATTTTTCGTTTGCCAATTTTCGTTTGCCAATTTGTTGGCCAACAAAACCAAGGAACCCTAGTCCTTTTTGGTTTCGGTTGCCATCCCATACTTGCGCAGGAATCGCTCCACACGACCTTCAGTGTCAATGATCCGCTGGGTGCCGGTGAAGAACGGGTGATTGCCAGCCCAAATGTCCACATGCAATTCCGGTTGGGTCGAACCAACCGTCATCACCAATTCGCCGTTGCAATAGACTTTTGCATCGGGATACCACTCGGGGTGAATACCTTCTTTTGCCATGATGTGAACCTCAACCAAAGTTTAGGAAATTTAAGGGCGATCGAACTGCATTCAAGTGCATGGATTCGATCAAGGAGATTTGCACAAAAGAGCTGGAGATCGCGACTTCCAAACGGGGTCTTTTGATCACCAGCCCCCAGCCTGTCCATTCTTTGGGGAAACCCACCGAGGCCTCCCCTTCGAAAATCGGTGCTTGGAAAATTAGCGCTTCGAGAACTGAGGAGCCTTCCGGGCTTTCTTCAAACCGTACTTGCGACGTTCCTTGGCACGGGGGTCACGGGTCAGGTAGCCTTCAACCTTCAGGGGCTTACGGTTTTCAGGGTCAAGCTGAATCAAAGCCCGAGCCACACCCAAGCGGATCGAGTCAGCCTGGCCAGTCAGGCCGCCGCCCACCACGCTCACCAGCACATCGTAGTCCCCTTCCAAGCCGAGGGTTTCCAGAGGTGCCTTGGCCGCAGCCAGATAAACCGGGTTGTATTGCAGGTAGTTATCGCCAGGGCGACCGTTAATGGTCAGTTGGCCAGAGCCAGGCACCAGGCGCACGCGAGCGACCGAGGTTTTACGGCGGCCCGTGCCGCGATACATCACGCGCCCGTTGTTATCCGTTGCTTGCATTAGCCTTCACCTCCAGGAATGGTGTTGATCGTCAGGACTTGGGGTTGTTGTGCCGTGTGGGGATGGTCTGCACCGGCATAAACCTTCAGCTTGCGAAACAGTTGCCGACCGAGGGCATTTTTAGGCAGCATCCCTTTAACGGCATGTTCCACAATTCGCTCGGGCAGACGATTTTGCAGCTTTTCAAAGCTCTCCGTCTTCATCCCACCGGGACGGCCAGAGTGACGACGGTAGACCTTTTGAGTCCGTTTTTTACCGGTCACTTCCACTTTGTCGGCATTCACGATCACCACAAAGTCACCGGTATCCAGGTGGGGCGTATAGGTGGGCTTGTTTTTGCCCCGTAGGACGGAAGCCACTTCGGTGGCCAGGCGGCCAAGGCGTTGACCAGCGGCATCAACGACGTACCATTGCCGGTCAACGTCGTTTACGGAGGGCAGGGCAGTCTTGGTGGGAATGGACATAGGGGTTAGTTGGGTTGCGAAAGTCGCTGAATCGGGGAAGTTATAACTAGGGCGATCGCGTAGTGCGTTAAGCCTAGAATCTTTATGTAACGGGAGGGCTGAAGGTTGTCGGGCCATCCTGGGTCAGGTCGAACCAAGGCAGGGTGTTGGTGCGAGCAATCTCTGGCAGGGGCGAGTTGGGGTAGCCAATGCGCAGTAGGCACAATCCCATGGGTGGCGCGGCATATTTCACCAGGTCTCGGCGTTCACTCTGCCAAATTTGGGTGAACTCTTCGACACTGAGGCGATCGCGCCCCACTAACACCAACATCCCCGCCAGCAGCCGCATCATGCCGTACAAAAAGCCACTGGCTTGAACTTCAAGTTCCACAATCGGCCCGCGCCGCCGACACCAGGCTTCTTGGACATCCACCCAAGAATGGGGACGTTTTGATCCGGCACGGTGGAAAGCGGCCAAGTGATGCCGACCCACAAGGGGGGCGATCGCCGCCTGCATCTTTTCCACTTGAATTGGCTCGTAATAGTGCCAACTGAAGGGTTTGAGGTACAGGTTAGGCTGTGGATCGGTGTAGAGAACATAGCGGTAACGCCGCCACGAGGCCGAGAACCGAGCGTGCCAGTTCCCCGGAACCGCACAGGAGGCCAGAATCAGAATATCATCTGGCAACCTTGTGTTGAGGACTTTCGCCCAACGGTGAGGAGGAATCGGGCTGGCCACGTCAAAGTGGGCCACTTGGGCAGAGGCATGAACTCCGGTGTCGGTGCGTCCAGCACCATGGATGACAACGGGATGCCCCAGAATCTCGGCGATCGTGTCTTCGATCGTGGCTTGAACGCTGCGATCGCGGATCTGCCGCTGCCAACCACAGAACCCTGTTCCCAGGTACTGAATCACCAAAGCAACACGTTGCTGATCGGCGGGACAGTCGGCCATGGTTGTTGCTCTACACCCCAGCGATTGGTCTTGGCCTAGACCAATTCCAAAATGGCCATTTCGGCATTGTCACCACGCCGGGGCACAGTGCGCAAAATGCGGGTATAGCCACCATTCCGCTGACCGTAGCGCTGGGGAGCCTGCTCGAACAGGGCATGAACTAAATCGGCATCATACAGATAGCCCAAGGCCCGACGACGGGAAGCCAAGGAACCGTCCTTGGCCAAGGTAATCATGCGATCAACCTCGGCGCGAACAGCCCGGGCCCGGGCTTTGGTGGTGGTGATTTGACCATTGCGGATGGTTTCCGTGGCCAGGGCCCGCAGCAGGGCGCGACGCTGGTCAGCGGGCTTACCAAGTTTAGGAACGCGACGACCGTGACGCATAGCTCCGATCTCTACTCAACTGATTAGTAACTAGGGGGGTCGGATCTAGAACGGGCTAGAGCCGGGGGTGAACGGTGGCAGCTAGGCTTTGGCCACCTTTTCTTGCGGCAGGGTGATGCCCAAGCGCCGCTGCAACGCTTCGATCACTTCTTCAGCCGACTTGGCTCCGAAGTTTTTGATCTCCAGCAAATCTTCTTGGGTGAATTCCAGAAGATCGGCAACGGTGTTGATTTGCGCCCGCTTCAGGCAGTTGTAGGCGCGCACCGACAGTTGCAATTCTTCGATCGGGATTTGGCTGCTGGGGTCTTGGGACTCTGGGCGATCGCTCTTGGTGGCTTCGATGGTGAAGTCCTTGAGCGGGTTGAACAGATCCACCAGAAGCGTGGCAGCCTGACTGAGCGCCTGTTGGGGGGTGATGCTGCCATTGGTCCAAATTTCCAGAACCAAACGATCCTTCTCCAGGGATTCGCCCACCCGGGCATCCTCAACGGTGTAGTTCACCTTGCGGACGGGCATAAACATCGAGTCGATCTGCAAAAAGTCGATCGCCGATGCATCATCACGACCCCGATCGATCGCCCGATAGCCCACCCCACGTTCCACTCGGAACTCCATTTCCAACGTGGCCCCCTCGGCCAAGGTGGCAATGTACTGGGTTGGATCAACCACTTCCACTTCTGAAGGCAAATCGAACAGGTCTGCCGTGACCACCCGCGGCCCTTTGGCCAACAGGCGACCAATTTGCGGCTGATCCGTGTGGCTGCGCAGCACCAATTCCTTCATGTTCAGCAGGATGTCCAACACATCCTCCCGCACACCGGGAACCGTCGCGAACTCGTGGTTCACGCCCGCAATCCGGACGGCCGTCACTGCGGAACCCACGAGGTTCGACAGCAGTACCCGACGCAAAGCATTCCCCACCGTTGTGCCCTGCCCACGTTCGAGGGGGGACAGCACCAAACGGCTGTAGAGATTGCGATTGCTTTCCGTGCTCGATTCAACACACTCGATCTGAAATTGCGACACGCTTTGTGCCTCCCAACCGGCCTAGTCGATCCATATGCGGCAGTGAAGCCGCCCCGTAACAGAAAAAAATTCGCGGTGACCAAGGGTTACCGCTGGCTTGCAGGATGCGATCGCAGCGCCCGTGAGTTAGCGCAGGTCGATCGCGGGGTGATTAGACCCGACGACGCTTCGGCGGCCGGCAACCATTGTGCGGAATCGGCGTAACATCACGAATCAGCGTAATTTCCAGCCCCGACGCTTGCAGGGCCCGAATCGCCGTTTCCCGGCCCGAACCGGGGCCGCTCACCATCACTTCCACCTGACGCATCCCCTGTTCAGAGGCACGACGGGCAGCAGCCTCAGCGGCAGTTTGGGCGGCGAAGGGCGTACCCTTCTTGGCTCCCTTGAAACCGCTAGAACCGGCCGAGGCCCAGGAGATCGCGTCACCCTTGAGATCGGTGATCGTCACGATCGTGTTGTTGAAAGTCGATTGAATGTGGGCGACACCGCTGGGGACGTTGCGCTTTTGCTTACGCGGGCCAGAGCGCTTGTTGGGTTGCTTTGCCATAGCTGTTGAACAGAACTAAAACGTTCGTAGAAAGGGGACAGAACCAGTCGATTACTTGCGAGGAGCCTTCTTCTTCCCGGCCACCGTACGACGACCACCACGGCGAGTCCGGGCATTGGTGCGCGTCCGTTGACCCCGCACCGGCAGACCCGCACGGTGACGACGACCCCGATAGCAACCGATGTCCATCAGGCGCTTGATGTTCATGGCCTCAAAGCGGCGCAGATCACCTTCCACCTGGTAGTTATCCAACTCGGCCCGCAGGGCAGAGATGTCTGCATCGCCGAGGTCTTTGACGCGCGTATCCGGATTCACACCCGTCGCGGCCAAAATTTTCTTCGACAGGGTTAGACCAATGCCGTAAATATAGGTCAACCCAATTTCAATGCGCTTATCGCGCGGTAAATCTACACCGGAAATACGTGCCACGTTGGTTCTCCCTAACGTTTTAATGCTCTGTCTTTAGATGGGTGCCAGGCAAACACAACCACCCTAAAGCTGTCTTTTACCCTTGGCGTTGTTTGTGTTTGGGGTTTTGGCAAATGACCATGACGCGACCGCGACGACGAATCACGCGGCACTTTTCGCACATTTTGCGGACGGAGGCTCGGACTTTCATGATGGTTAAAATCTCCAAACTTGGAATTTTAGAGAAAAATGAGTACCGGATCAACCTATCGGGGCAAGTCTCTGGCTAGACCGGCGATCGGGTAGCTATTTTGGGGGTTATTTTTTGCCACCCGTGTTCTTTAAACGGTAGGTGATGCGCCCCTTGGTCAGGTCGTAGGGGGTCAGCTCAACCTTGACGCGATCGCCCGGCAAAATCTTGATGTAGTTACGGCGAATCTTGCCAGAAATATGTGCTAGGACGTTGAAACCGTTATCGAGATCCACCCGGAACATTGCGTTCGGGAGTGATTCGGTTACGGTTCCCTCCATTTCGATCAGATCTTGCTTGGACAAGGATCAGCTCTCCTGTATGAACGTCGAGTTGGTTGACAATCAGTGAAATTGCTGTTAAGCGTTCCTTCACTGCCAAACTAGCACAATGGGCGATCGGGTCTGGGGTTCTGGTTCAGCGCACGGTCTCAGCACAAGGCTTCAGCACCAAACTTCAGCGAAGGTGAACTAGGCCGTTGGGGCGATCGCCTGTTTCAGGTCACGAGTCACATCGCTGAGGGGCTGGTCGCCATCAACTTCCGCCAACAGGTTGACTTGCTGGGCCCTATAGAACTTCAGCAGCGGTTCCGTCGTTTGGTGAAAAATCGCCAGACGATGCTCAATGGTCGCCAAATTGTCGTCCGAGCGACCTTCCGCTGTGCCTCGGCTCAGGAGACGGGCCTTGAGTACGTCATCGGCAACCACCAAATTCAGCACTCGATCGCAAGCCTGACCCGTTGCCGCCAGCATGTCATTGAGTTTTTCGGCCTGGGTCACATTACGCGGGAAGCCATCCAGGATCCAGCCCTGTTGGGCATCAGGTTCTGCGAGCCGATCTTTGATGATCCCAATGATCAATTCATCGGGCACCAATTCACCACGATCCATGAAGGACTTCGCCGCCTGTCCCAAGGAGGTGCCTTGGGCAACTGCCGCGCGCAAGATATCACCCGTGGAAATATGGGGAATGCCATATTCCTCAGACAAAATCTTGGCCTGCGTGCCCTTACCAGCACCCGGTGGGCCGAAAAAAATCAATCGCGTCACTGCTTCACCATTCCTTCGTAGCGCTGTGAAATCACGTAGGTTTGGATTTGCTTCGCCGTTTCGATCGCGACCCCAACCAAGATCAGAAACGACGTTGCGCCCAACCCTTGGAACGTCCGCACATTGGTGGCACTTTCCACGGCCGTCGGCACAATGGCCACCAAGCCCAAGAAAATTGCCCCCAAGAAGGTCAGCCGATTCAAAATCTGCTGCACCCGCTTACTCGTGGCTTGACCTGGGCGCACCCCGGGGATGCTCGCTCCCATCTTCTTCAGGTTCTGAGCCATATCCACCGGGTTCACCACCAGCGACGAATAGAAATAGCTAAAGAACAGAATCAGCGCCAGGTAAACCAACACGTACAGCCAGGGCGTGGGGCCCGTCGGACTCAGATAGGTGGCCACCCGAGCCAAGGCCTCATTGTTCGTGAACTGGGCCAGCGAGGCCGGAACCACCAACACCGCCGTCGAGAAGATGATGGGCATCACGCCCCCTTGGTTCAAGCGCAGGGGCAAGTAGCTGCTGCGCTCCTGATACTGGCGGCGACCCACCTGGCGGCGGGCCATCACGATTGGGATGCGACGGGCCCCTTCTTGAACAAACACAATGCCGACAATGGTGGCCATAAACGCCAACATCAACAGCACAATGCCGCCAATGGTCGATCGATCACCACTCTGAGCCAACTCCAGCGTTTGGCCCACCGATTTCGGAAAAGTCGAAACAATATTCACGAAAATCAGCAGCGAAGCACCATTGCCCACACCACGTTCCGTGATCAGCTCGCCAATCCACATGACAAACATCGAACCAGCCGTCAGGGCCAGCGCCGTCTTCACCACAAACAGGCCCGCTGGCTCCGTCGTGGCCCCCAACGCCGACACCCAGAGACCGATCCCCACGCTTTGGATCACGGCCCAAGCAACGGACACATAGCGGGTGATTTGGGCAATCTTGCGACGGCCCGCCTCCCCTTCGTTCTTCTGGAGGTCTTCCAGAGAAGGCAGCGCCGCCGTCAGCAACTGGATGATGATAGACGCGTTGATATAGGGCAGAATTCCCAACGCAAAGATCCCCAGCAGCGACAGACCGCCCCCGGAGAAGATATCTAAGAAGCCAACCAACCCACCTAGACCGCTGTTTTGGATCGCATTGCCAAAGGCCGCACGATCAATTCCCGGTACCGGCAAAAAGATCCCAAGGCGCACCAGCACTAGCAGGCCGACGGTCACCAGCAACCGCCCCCGCAGGCCAGCCGCCTGGGCCATTTGCATGAAGGTTTCTTGGGCTGTTGGCGCTTTATCTCGACTGACGACCATGGTTGGTACACCTCAGGCAAATTTCAGCAACCGGATTTCCCAACTTCAATCTTAGACAACCGTGCAAGTTCCGCCGGCTGCTTCGATCTTTTCCTTGGCGCTAGCCGTGAAGCGAGCGGCTTCCACCGTCAGCTTCACCGACAGATCACCATCGCCCAGC
Organism: Limnothrix redekei LRLZ20PSL1; assembly: GCF_043235035.1. NCBI lineage: Bacteria > Bacillati > Cyanobacteriota > Cyanophyceae > Pseudanabaenales > Pseudanabaenaceae > Limnothrix > Limnothrix redekei. The sequence continues at coordinate 91,332 of NZ_JAZAQF010000021.1, forward strand.
AACTTCAGCGGGCCATCGTTGGTGGTAACAATTCCGGCTTCCATCAACGAGGCCAAGTTGACGGTCGAACCGGCCGCCAGGCCAGCCAGACTGCCGACGTTGACCACGGTGTAGGCTTGGCGGTTGATCACCGTGAAGTGCTTCAGCTTCGGCACCCGGCGGTAAAGGGGCATTTGCCCCCCTTCAAAACCGGGGCGGGTGCTGCGACCGGAGCGCGACTTTTGACCGCGCATCCCGAAGCCACAGCTCGCGCCTTGACCGGCAGCAATGCCCCGACCGACGCGACGACCGCGCTTTTTGGAGCCTTTTTTAGGCTGTGCATCCGTGATTTTCATGGATTTGGTCTCCGTCGATGACCGGAACTACTTGTACAGGTGCTCGAGGGTCACACCCCGGTCTTCGGCCACTTCTGCGAAAGTCCGCAGGGAAGACAGGGCATCCAAAGCAGCACGGGCGTTGTTCAAGGGGTTATCGGAACCCAGTTGCTTGGCGAGGATGTTTTTCACCCCGGCCAATTCCAACACGGTGCGGACAGCACCCCCAGCGATTACCCCAGTACCGGGAGCGGCGGGGCGCATCATCACTTTTGAGCTACCACCACCGACACCGTTGGTGGGGTGGGGAATCGTGTCGCCCTTAATCAGGGGCACGTCAACTAGGTGCTTTTTGCCATCGGCTACGCCTTTTTTGACGGCTCCGATCACATCAGCGGCTTTGCCGACCCCAACGCCCACTTGACCGCGCTCGTTACCGATTACGACCACAGCGCGGAAGCTGAGCTTTTTACCGCCCTTGACGACTTTGGTGACGCGACGGATTTGGACGACGCGCTCTTGCCATTCGGACTCTTTCTCGCGGGTGCGATTGCCTTTACGACGAGTTGCCATAGTGAATACTCCTGAGTTCTCGCCTAGAAGTTCAGTCCGGCTTCGCGCGCCGCGTCGGCCAAAGCCTTGACACGACCGTGGTAAAGATTACCGCCGCGATCGAACACAACTTGGGTAACGCCCTTGGCTTGGGCGCGCTCAGCCAGCAGCTTACCCACCGCTGCGGCTGCATCACAATCGCGGCTGCTTTCAAGCTGCGACTTGACATCGGGTTCCAGGGTCGAAGCGGCTACCAACGTGTGATGTTGGGTGTCGTCGATCACCTGGGCGTAAATGTGTTGGTGCGAGCGGAACACGCACAGGCGAGGCCGATCGGGCGTTCCCGAAACTTTGCGGCGCACCCGCCCGTGGCGACGGCGCACCATATCCTTGCGAGTGGCTTTCATTATTTCTTACCTGTCTTACCTGCCTTGCGGCGAACGACTTCACCTTGGTAGCGAATCCCTTTGCCCTTGTAGGGTTCCGGTTTGCGCACAGCACGGACACGGGCGGCGGTGTTACCCACCAATTCCTTGTCAATGCCGCTGACAATCACGTTGGTGTTGTTTTCTACCGCAAACTGAATCCCGTCGGGGGCGGGGATATTCACCGGGTGGCTATAGCCCATGCTCAGGTTGAGCGTGGTGCCTTGGACAGCAGCCCGGTAACCGACCCCTTGGATTTCCAGACGGCGCTGGAAGCCTTGGGACACACCTTCGACCATGTTGGCCAGCAGGGTGCGGCAGAGACCATGGCGCTGACGGGCGGGACGCGATTCATCCCGGCGCGTCACGAGCAATTGATCTGCTTCTTGGGAGAAGAGGATTTCAGGGGGGAAGGTGCGGGTCAGCTCGCCTTTGGAGCCTTTGACCGAGACGGTTTGGCCGTCGATCGTCACCGTCACCCCTTTGGGAATGGGAATGGGACGCTTGCCAATGCGGGACACGATTGAGAACTCCTTCGTCGTAGGGATTACCAGACGTAGCAGAGGACTTCGCCACCGATGCCCTGCTGACGCGCGTCGCGATCGGTCATGATGCCTCGGGAGGTCGAGACGATCGCGATGCCAATACCGCCTAGAACGCGGGGCAAATCGCGGCGATTGGAATAGACGCGGAGACCCGGCTTGCTCACGCGCTTCAGGTTCGAAATGATCGGACGGCGCTGCTTGCCCTTGTATTTCAAAGAGATCACGAGCGTCTTCTTCACACCTTCACCGGTTTCTTCCACTTCGGCGACGAAGCCTTCAGACTTGAGCACCTCGGCGATGCTGCGGGTCATCTTGGTGGCCGGAACTTCCGTTTTTTGGTGACGCGCCAGGCAGGCGTTGCGAATGCGCGTCAGCATATCTGCGATGGGATCGTTAACCATAGTTCGCTCCTTGCAACGCTACTTGTCCCGGAACGGCATGCCCATTTCCTTGAGCAGCGCGCGGCCTTCTTCGTCGGTGGTGGCGGTGGTCGTGATGCAAATGTCCATCCCGCGGATTTGGTCGATGCTGTCGTAGCTGATTTCAGGGAAGATCAGCTGCTCACGCAGACCTAGGGAGTAGTTGCCACGACCATCGAAGCTGTTAGGGCTGACACCACGAAAGTCCCGGATTCGGGGTAGGGACAATCGCACAAGGCGATCGAGGAAGTCATACATCTTGTCAGAGCGCAGGGTCACCATCATGCCCACGGGCATCCCTTGACGCAGCTTAAAGCCGGCGATCGCCTTTTTGGCGCGGGTCACAACGGGGCGCTGACCGGTGATGGTGGCCAATTCCACTAGAGAAGACTCCAGGGCCTTGGCATTCTGCGACGCTTCGCCCAAACCACGGTTCACCGTGATCTTCACCACTTTGGGCACCTGGTGAATATTCTCGTACCGGAACTGTTCCATCAGTTTCGGCACAATTGTTTCCTTGTAAATGGTTTTCAGTCGTGCTGGCATGGCTGTTTCAGCGATCGGGCGCAACGTTAGTCGATGATTTCGCCAGTTTTAATCAGCTTGCGCACCTTCTTACCTTGGTCGGTGAAGGTGTAGCAAACGCGGCTGGCGACCTTTTCTTTCTCGGAATAGTGCAGGACGTTCGAGCTGTGGATCGGGAACTCGCGCACCTCGACTTTGCCCGATTCGCCTTCCTGAGTTGGCTTAGTGTGCTTGGTCTTTTGGTTCACCCCTTCCACGATCACTTGGCTCGTTTTGGGGAAGACGCGCACAATCTTGCCAACTTTTCCCTTGTCACGACCGGAGATCACCTGAACGGTGTCACCCGCTTTGACATGCATCTTGAAGCGCACGGCTTTGCCGTTTGCATTCACTTGAATCTTGCCGGGCTTGGCCATTACAGCACCTCCGGAGCCAGCGAAACGATCTTCAGGTAGTTCTTGTCACGCAGCTCACGAGCTACGGGGCCAAAAACGCGCGTCCCACGGGGGTTGCCATCCTTGTTGACGATCACGGCGGCGTTGTCGTCGAAGCGAATGCACATGCCGCTGTCGCGTCGGATGGTTTTCCGGGTGCGGACGATCACGGCTCGCACCACGTCGGACTTCTTCACTGCCATATTCGGAATGGCATCTTTGACGACGGCGATGATTTCATCACCGACATGGCCGTAGCGACGGTTGCCACCGCCCAGGACGCGAATACACATCAGCTTTTTCGCGCCGCTGTTGTCCGCTACGTTCAGATAGGTTTGCTGTTGAATCATGGGCGATCGAGCCTCCCTTACCGGGTCGCGCTTTCGAGAACTTCAACGACCGTCCAGCGCTTGGTTTTGCTCAGGGGGCGAGTTTCGCGGATGCGAACCCGATCGCCTTCCTTGCACTGGTTGTCTTCATCGTGGGCCTTAAAGCGGCGCGTGCGAACCACAATCTTGCCGTACTTGGAGTGGGCCGAGCGGTTTTCCACCGACACCACCACCGTTTTCTGCATCTTGTCGCTCACAACAACGCCAACACGTTCTTTGGCAGCCATAGGGGGTTAACTCCAGAACTACGCTTGGGTTGCTGCTTCAGATGCAGCCGCGAGCTTGCGCTCATGCTCCACCGTGAGCAGTTGCGCCAACTCATGCTTTGCATGTTTGATTTCGTGCGACTTCACCTCTTGGCGAATCGCCTTCTTCATCCGGAATTGGAACAGTTGGCGCTTGAGTTCCAAAATGCGATCGCCCAGTGCGGTGTCACTAAGGGCGCGCGCGTCAGCAATCTTCGGGAGAGCCATAGGGCATTACGACTGGATGTCTTCGCGAACAATAAACTTGGTCTTCACGGGCATCTTGAACGCGGCCAGGCGCATTGCTTCGCGAGCCGTCTCTTCAGCAACACCCTTGATTTCGTACAGGATCCGACCGGGCTTGATTACGGCCACCCAGAACTCCGGTGCCCCTTTACCGGAACCCATCCGGGTTTCTGCGGGGCGCATGGTCACGGGCTTGTCAGGGAAGACGCGGATCCAGATTTTGCCACCCCGGCGGATGTAGCGGGTCATGGCCCGACGACCGGCTTCGATTTGGCGAGCCGTAATCCAGCCGCATTCCAGCGATTGCAGGGCAAAATCCCCAAAATTCAGCGAACTGCCCCGAGTGGCGAGGCCCCGCATCCGGCCGCGTTGTTGCTTGCGGAATTTTGTTCTTCTTGGACTGAGCATGGATTATTCCTCGTTCGAGCGGTCTTCAAACTGCTGACGACGACGGGGTTGGCGACGACGCGGCGCAGGCTGATTCGCCGGGGCCACTTCCTCTTGTCCAGGAATGATCTCGCCCTTGAACACCCACACCTTGATCCCCAACACCCCATAGATGGTGCTGGCGGTGCGGTAGCTGTAGTCGATGTCCGCCCGCAGGGTATGCAGGGGCACGCGACCTTCCCGCGTCCATTCCGATCGGGCAATTTCTGCACCGTTCAAACGACCGCCGACTTGGATTTTGATCCCTTCGATCCCAGCGCGTTGGGCCCGTTGGATCGCCTGGCGGACGACCCGACGGAACGACACCCGGCGCTCCAGTTGCTGAGCGATGTACTCGGCAATCAAGGTGGCATCGGCATCGACGCGGGCCACTTCGATCACGTTGATTCGGATCTGGCGATCGCGGCTCCCCAGCAGGTTTTGCAGACCAACCCGCAGGGTTTCAATGCCACTGCCGCCCCGGCCCACCACCACACCCGGACGGGCGGTGTGAACTTCTAGGTCGATTTGGTCAGCCTTGCGCTCAATCCGCACCTTGGCAATGCCGGCATTGTTCAGGTTCTTCTCAACGTATTGCCGGATTTTGTGGTCTTCCTGCAACAGGCTGGAATAACGCGACGGATCTGCAAACCAGCGCGAGCGGTGCTCTTGGGTAATGCCGAGTCGCAGGCCGACGGGGTGAATTTTCTGTCCCATGGTTTCCTCGTCTCCTTATGCTTAGGCTTCTGCCGCCGGAGCAACCGCCACGGTGATGTGGCAGGTGGGCTTGCGGATTTGGTAGGCGCGACCTTGGGCGCGAGGGCGGAATCGCTTCAGGGTGGGGCCCTGATCAGCGAAGGCCGTGCTCACCACCAAGGAGGTGGCATCGAAACCGTTGTTGTTTTCTGCGTTGGCAGCGGCCGATCGCAGCAACTTGCGAACGATTTCGCAGGCGCGATAGGGCATGAACTGCAGAATAATCAGCGCTTCGGCGTAGCTCCGACCACGGATTTGGTCGAGGACGCGGCGAACTTTGCGGGGGGACATCCGCACGAAGCGCACGCTTGCTTTGACTTCGTTGGGACTAAGTGCCATATCTGAGCGATTCTCCGGGGGTTACTTGCGTCCTTTCTTGTCGCCCTTGGTGTGGCCTTTGAAGGTGCGCGTGGGAGCAAATTCCCCCAGCTTGTGGCCCACCATTTGCTCGTTGACGTACACGGGGACGTGTTGCCGGCCGTTGTGGACGGCGATCGTGTGACCCACCATTTGCGGCAGGATCGTTGAGGCTCGTGACCAGGTTTTGATCACTTGCTTTTCGCCCTTGACGTTCAGCGCTTCTACTTTTTTGAGCAGCTTGTCAGCAACGAAGGGACCTTTTTTCAGAGAACGAGACATACGCTTTAGGAACTCTTAGGGATTCGCGATCTCAAGCGGCGATCGCCCAGGGCTGGAGGGTTAAACCAACGGGCGGGCGATCGCCACACTGAAAAAACCTATGCGTTGCGACCGCCGCGACCGCGCTTGGACGACTTACGACGACGACGCACAATGAGTTTGGTGCTGGCTTTCCGCTTGTCGCGGGTTTTGCGACCCAAAGCGGGTTTACCCCAAGGGGTGACCGGGCCAGAACGCCCAATGGGCGCACGCCCTTCACCACCACCGTGGGGGTGATCCACCGGGTTCATGACGCTACCGCGCACTTCCGGACGGCGACCCAACCAACGCTTGCGGCCGGCTTTACCCAGGCTCAGGTTGCGGTGTTCGGAGTTGCCGACGCTGCCGATGGTAGCCATGCACTCTTTACGGACCTTGCGCACTTCCGTAGAAGGCAGCTTCAGGGTGACGTAGTTGCCTTCTTTAGCGACCACTTCAGCACCGGAGCCAGCGGAACGGGCCATTTGCGCACCGCGACCCGCCACCAACTCAATGTTGTGGACGGTTGTACCCAAAGGCATGTTGGCCAAGGGCAGAGCATTACCCACTTCGATCGGGGAATCGGGACCCGCCACGATCGTTTGGCCCACTTTCAGGCCAACGGGGGTGATGATGTAGCGCTTTTCGCCATCTTCGTATTGCACCAACGAAATGCGCGCATTCCGGTTGGGGTCATACTCGATCGACAGCACTTCAGCGGTCATACCCAGCTTGTCGCGCTTGAAGTCGATCTTCCGGTACAGACGCTTGTGGCCACCACCCCGGTGACGACAGGTGATCCGACCCAGGTTGTTACGACCCTTGCGGCGGTGCTTGTAAGAAGTCAGGGACTTTTCGGGTTCGCTGCGGGTGATTTCCGCAAAATCAGCCACGCTGGCTTGACGAACCCCGGGGGTATAAGGACGGAAGGTACGAATTGGCATCGTCTTAAAACTCCTTCAGCGCTAGACTTCGGGGAACAGTTGAATCGAACTGCCTTCGGCCAGCGTGACGATCGCCCGCTTCACCTGAGGACGGTAACCCGACAGCCGACCCAGTTTCCGGGTCTTGCGCGGCGGGTTGTAGGTGTTGACCCTCTGGACTTTCACCTCAAACAGACCTTCGATCGCTGCCTTGATGTCCAGCTTGTTGGCGCGGGGATCCACGTCAAACACGTACTGGTTGTTTTCCAGCAGAATCGTGGCCTTTTCGGTGATGATCGGCCGGCGAACCACATCCGCCAACGTGCGATCGTCCAAGCGCGTCTTGTACTTAGGAGTGCGCTTAATCATCGCCGTAAACCTCCTTGATCTTCTCCAGCGCGTCCGCCGTCACCACCACCTTGTCGGCGTTCAGCAGGTCGAACACATTCAGGTTCGTTGCCAAAATCAACCGCAGGCTTTGGACGTTCCGGGCCGACAGCCAAACGTTTTCGTCTTGGTCAGCCACAATCAACAGCACCTTTTGGTTCGCATCCACATCCCAACGGGCGAGCGCGGCCAACAGGTCTTTGGTCTTGGGCTGGCTGAGTTGGCTGGCAAAGTTTTCCACCACCACCAAGTCATCCAAGCGACCTTGGAACGCCGTGCGCAGGGCCAGGCGGCGTTCCTTCCGGTTCATCTTTTGCGAGTAGTCGCGGGGCTTGGGGCCAAAGATCACACCACCACCACGCCATAGGGGAGAGCGGTTCGAGCCAGCACGGGCGCGACCGGTTCCCTTTTGCCGCCAAGGCTTGCGACCACCACCGCGCACTTCCGAACGAGTCTTGGTGCTGACAGTGCCTTGACGAGCGTTCGCCAATTGACGCACCAAAGCCCGGTGCACAATGTGCTGAGCGTTTTCTTCACGGGCGACGCGTAAGTCCAGCTCGGTCTTGCCGGCTTCCTTACCGTCCCAATCTTTCACAATGCAGTTGACCATTGCTGTGCTCCACGTTCGACGGACTTACGGGCGATCGCGCTTACTTTTGACGACCCACCAGGTTGGACGGTGCAATGCTGACCAGCGTCCCCGGCTTGCCCGGAACCGCACCCTTGATCAACACGAGATTGCGATCGGGGTCGATCCGCACAACCGTCAGCTTCTTGACCGTCACACGCTCATTGCCCATCCGGCCAGCCATGCGCTTACCGGGATAGACACGACCGGGGGTCGTACCCGCACCCGTCGAACCGGGCAGACGGTGGTTTTTGGAACCGTGAGACATCGGCCCGCGACCAAAGTTGTGGCGCTTTTGGTAACCCGCGAAACCACGACCAATGCTGTTTCCCGTCACGTCAACGATTTGACCGACTTCGATGCAGCGATCGGCGCGGATTTCTTCACCAAGGGTAAAGCCAGCCACATCCACCAAACGGTATTCCCGCAGGTGGCGCAGGGGCTTCGCGTTGGCCTTGCTCAGGTGTCCGATTTCCGGCTTGCTGAGGGCCTTTTCTTTGACTTCTTGAAAACCCAACTGAACGGCCGTGTAGCCATCAGTCTCTTTGGTTTTGATTTGCGTAACGGTACAGGGGCCAGCTTGGATGACCGTTACCGGGATGGCCCGGCCCGTTTCATCAAAGACTTGGGTCATGCCCAACTTAGTACCTAGAATGCCAAGAGACATGGCGTTCTCCTTAGACTAGGGATGGTTAGGAGAGTCCTTCCCCCTAGCGTCAACCAGCCGTAACAAGAGCGCCTCTAGCGCGTAAGGGCCAGAAGCACTTTCCCGACGGACTTTGAGTTTTGGGCACTCTGATTGACGTAGACTGACCGCTTATCTGCGCTGAGAAATCGTTGAGAATCTCAAGGCTCGGATGTCAGTCAACCGAGGGAAGATTTTGCGCTGGAGCGGTTTGCATCGTTGCAGCGCGTTTGCTTGCTAGGACTTAAGCAGCGACCTGCTCAGTATCCGGTTCAGCAAAAGTTGCCTGGAAAATTTGCCAGATCGGCAAACGCTGTGATTTTAGGGTCGCGTAGCGCAGGAAACCACAGTTTTGGCAACGGTTTAACATTATAGGGGGGTGACGGTCTTTTGTCTAGCAATTGATGATTTTGCTACAAAACCAGGGGCACACCCCCCGCCTCTCGGGCCAGGAATGGGGGCGAATGCCCTATCCCTTCACGATCGCCCCGAAATCTCCAAGCACCCTGGCATGGTTCCGCAACAGGCCCAGGAGGTTTAGCCGGTTACGCCGCACCGCTTCATCATCCACCATCACCATCACGCTTTCGGAACCATCAAAGAAGTTCGCTACCACGGCCGCCGCCTGAGCCAGTTGATCGGCCAGGGGCTGGTAGTGACGGGTTTGGCGCGTGGCTTGGGTGATGGGCAACAGGGCAACCAGGGCATCATAAAACGCCTGTTCTGAGGGTTGCTCAAACAAAGCGGGCTTCACGGAAGCGGCGGGATCCAGATCGCTGAAGTTGAGATCGCCCTTGGCGGCCAGTTTGGAGGCACGGTTGATGGTGGCATAGAGGTTAGCCAATTGCCCCGATCGCCGCAGGGATTGCAAGAACTGTGCCCGTTGCAGCACGTCGGCGGGGTCGTAGAGGGCGCGCAGGGACGCATCTCGATCGCCCGGTTCTCCGACCACTGCCAAGGCCAGGTCGTAATCAATGCCCTGTTCATCTTCGAGCAGGCTGCGGAACCGTTGCACAAAGAATTCCGCCAGTTGCGTGCCCATGCCAGAATCTGCCCAACGATCGACCGATTCCGGCTCAATCAACGATTCCAAGTTCAGAGACCAACCGGCATCCCAAATGATGTTCACCACGGCGTTGGCGGCCCGGCGCAGGGCAAAGGGATCGGAGGATCCACTCGGCAACAGGCCAATTCGGAATAGGCTGCACAGGGTATCGAGGCGATCGGCCAGGGCCACAATGCGCCCGGTTTGGCTGGTGGGCAAAGCATCACCCGCGCCCTTGGGTAGGTAATGTTCCCCGATCGCCACCGCCACCGCTTCCGGTTCCCCGCTGGCCCGAGCGTACTTCTCGCCCATGATGCCTTGCAGTTCTGGGAACTCGAAGACCATGCTGGTCACCAAGTCTGCTTTACAGAGCAGGGCGGCCCAGTTCACCAAGTCCCGATCGTCCGCCGACAGTTGCAGTTGGTGGCAGAGCCGATCGGCCATGGACACGATTCGATCGACCTTGGCCCGCATACTGCCCAATTGGTCTTGGAAAGTGACCGTTTCCAGCTTGGCCAAGTAGCTTTCCAACGGCTTGGCAATGTCGGCCTTGTAGAAATACTGGCCATCGCTGAGGCGGGCCCGCACCACCCGTCCATTGCCCTCAGCGATGATGGTGGCCTTGGCCGGATCCCCATTACTGATGGTGATGAAGTTGGGCAACAGTCGATCGGGCTGGCCCGGTTGATGGACGGGGAAATAGCGCTGATGGGTGACCATGACGGTTTTGGTCACTTCCGACGGCAACTCCAAAAATTCCTGATCAAAACCACCAATTACTGCCGTGGGGAATTCCACCAAGTCCCGCACTTCTTCCAGCAAATCGGGGTCAATTTCCGCTTCTCCACCCAGTTGGGCCGCTGCGGCCTGGGTTTGCTGAATGATCAGCGCCTGCCGTTGCTCGGGATTCACCAGCACGGAAGCGGCTGCCAGGCTAGCCACATAGTCCGTGGCCTGGGCGATCGAAACCGGCGCAGGATGCAACACCCGGTGGCCGGTCGTGACTCGATCGGCCGTCAGCACTTCCGCCGGGCGTGTTTCGGTGGCCGCTCGCACGGTCAAAGACACCGGCAATACTTGATCATCCCAGAGGGCAATCAGGCTGCGAATGGGCCGGGGGAATCGGAATTCTCCATCTCCCCAGCGCATAAACCGCTTCCCTTCGAGGGCTAGCACCCATTGGGGAGCCAATTCCTGCAAGAGATCGGGGGTCGATCGCCCCGCCGTGAACACTTCCGCAAAAACAAATTCACCCTTGTCCGTGGCTCGCAACTCCAAATCGCTCAGGGCCACGCCGTTTTTGCGCGCAAATCCTTCGGCGGCCTTGGTGGGCTGCCCATCCCTGAAGGCAGCACTGGCCGGCGGCCCTTTCACCGCCTCCCGGCGATCGGGCTGGCGATCGGGCAACCCTTCAATCACCAGGGCCAAGCGACGCGGTGTGGCAAACACCTGCACCGATGTGGCGCTTAGGTTGGCTTCCGCCAAGCTCTGGGGCACGCGATCACGCCACTGACGCACCGCACTGGCCACAAAACTTGCGGGTAATTCTTCAGTGCCGACCTCAAACAAAAAAGCAGGCATGGGAGCGCTGGAACTCGATGAACAGACTTGAAAAACCTAGCAGATCGCCAGCATAAACGATCCGAAACCATCCGACTGAGGGCGATTGTTGCGTTGCGTTGCGTTGCGTTGCCTTCGTTAACTGGTCTTCATTGACTGGCCGTCGTTAACGCGCCCAGCCAAAAGACTGGCCAATCGCCTCAGTCACAGCAGCCATCAGCCCCCTAGGCACGCCCCAGCCACAGAATTCCTGCAATCACCAGCAGCACCAGCAGCAACCCAAAGCCCAAAAAGCGATTCTCATGAACAATCAGGGCCGGATCGATCGGCTTTGGCTCCGGCATGGGACGCGATCGAGGCGATCGGCTCGGGGCCTGACCGGTGGCCGCCTTGAACCCCGCACCATCCGCCGCCTCCAAGCTCGACAAATCAGGAATTTCCGTCAGCCATTCCGGGCGCTTGCTCAACACGGGCGCTTCCAAAATCGCCAACAACCGGCGAGCTTGCGATCGGGTTTCCAGGTGGGGATGCTTCGTCAGTTGCCGACACAGTTGCAACCCCGCATCCCGCAGGCCCGCGGCCTCGTAGGCCGTCACCAACCACACCTGCATTTCACCCCCCAAACGCCCATTGGCCGGCAACAGCGCCGCCCCCGTTTCCAAAGCCTCGATCGCCTCGCGATAGCGCCCTGCCTCAAACAGCATCCGCCCCTGGTCATAAAGCGTTTGGGCCCGATCTAGGGTCATGGCCTCAAAATCCGTTACCGGCTTTGGATCAGCCGTCTCTGGCTCCGTACCGGTTTCCACAGCACTCGCCCCCGATGCGGGGTTCAGCGATGAATTCAACGAGTGAAAAACTGCTTCTTGATTTGGTTGATCTTGCTCTGCCGCCACGCGATCGCCTCAAATTCCTCTCGGTTCAGAGCCTTTAGTTTAACCTCGCGCTCCATAACTACTTTACGCAGCGGCAAGACCTTGGGTTAATCTTAAGGGGCATTTTTTGAGAAACACCACCGCGCGCTATGAAACGGCCGCTCGCGATCGCCGCCCTCACCAGCCTTGGCCTTGGTTTGGCAGGACTGCACATCAACGCCCAAGCCCAAGACCGCAGCGCCCCCGTGGTGGAATGTCGCCGCCCCGTGCCCCTGATGCCCGTTGGTGGCAACGACCCCGAAGTGGTGAAGCGGGTTTCGGCCCCCAGCCTGCTGTTCACGCGCAACAATTGGAACACTGATTTTGTTGTTCCCAGCAATCAAAGCTTTACCAGTTTTCGAGTCAACTTGTTTTTTAAAGACTCCGGCAATTACAAGTCTGAAATGTTTCTCAAATATGGGGACAGCAGCAACGATCAGTTCTATGACGAACGGGTGAATGCTGAAGCGAATCAACTGGTGCAAGTGCCTGCCTATCCACGTCGTCGGCCCGGCCAAAACATTCAACCGTTTCAGGTGAACGTGAAGGTGGGCAATACAGGATCGATCGGGAAAGTGTATGTCGTTTCCGTGGATGCTTGCCGTTAGTTCTTAGGGGCTTCTTCTAACCAATAGACCAACATGTCTCCTCGGCCTTTCACGGCAATTACCCCCCGCTGGGTTAATCGATAAAGGCTCGCTTCTCCCCCCAGGCGATCGAACACAGCTTGAGTCACTTGAATTTTGCCCGGCGATCCTTGAGACTCCATGCGGCTGGCCACGTTCACCGTGTCCCCCCACAAATCGTAGGCAAACTTTCGCAACCCAATCACACCCGCCACCACGGGACCCGAGTGAAGTCCCACCCGAATGGAGAGGGGATAGCGGGACGTTTGATTCAATTGCTCGATCGCCCGCTGCATCGCCAAAGCCATGTCCGCCGCCGCCGCCGCATGGTTAGGGTTGGGATTCGGCAAGCCCGCCGCCGCCATGTAGGCATCGCCAATGGTCTTGATTTTTTCAAGGCCATGGAACTCGGCTAACTGGTCAAATCGCGAAAACATGCGATTGAGTAATTCAATTGTTTCGCCCGGTTGCAGTTGCGAAGCCAGGGGCGTGAATCCCACTAAATCCGCAAATAAAACCGTTACTTCTGGGAATAAATCTGCAATTTGGGACGAATCCGTCAGGAGTCGATCAGCAACGCTGCGCGGCAAGATATTGGTGAGCAATTGATCCGAACGTCGCTGCTCTTGGCGCAGTTGTTTGCGAACTTCAAACTCAGTGCGAGATAGACGTTCATAAAGGCCAACCACCAAAGTTGACATTAAAGAAATCCACACCATATCAAACAAAACTTGCCCAGGATCCAGAGGCTCCGGAAAAATTGACTGCCCCATCAAGCCATTGGTTAAAACATAATTCACATAGGCAATGATGTGGGAAATGAGATGCCAATGCCAGCGAAACGGCAGCACGGCCGCGATGCTAAAAAAGCCCAACGTCCAACCCTTCAAATCGGGCATGACGGGCGTGCCCCAATAGCTGGGTAAATTGGTCACCACCGAAATCGTGGTTGAAAGCAGTAAAAATAGCCCAAATTGGGATGAAAAAATCACCGGATCCAAGCTCAAGCGCTCAGGCCGCTTCGGTTGAATCAGAGGTGGCAATTTTCCGTCCTGACTTAAGGGCTTTGGGACAATATTTTTAGGAGTTGCTTTAAGAGTTGTTTGTCGAGAAACAGCAGAATAGGCCCCCGCAGCCGATGCAGGAACCAAATATCGTTCAGTTAAAGACTGGGTTTCACGGCTGCCAGCAAAAATTAAAACAATCGCCATTAGATGGCGAATTAAACGCACGCTGAACAGATCGCCTTTACTGGATTCTTCAAAGGCAATCAGAACTGAGAACGTGCTGAAATAAATAACTCCTAGGCGAAATCCCAGCATCAAGCGCTGGTGAATCAATGCCGATCGCCAGGCAACATAACTATCAAATTCCGCTTCATTGAGATGTCGCCCATCTCCCAAAAGGAGGTTGATGCAACGGGTTAACCAAGCGCGCAACAGACTACGAAAGGATGGGCTACCTCTAGGGCGATTGCGCCAAATCCGTCGCCAAGGGGTCAAGGGCACAGCAAGAGCAAGAGCAGGGAGAAATCGGAGAGTCTTGGAATTTTATTGGAATTTTAACGGAATTGAGCGACGGAATTGAACGACGAAATTAGGCAAATTCAGTTGTCAGGACTTGGAATCATTTCCCTAGCAACTCCGCCTAATCAGATCTGATTGGCCACGGTGAGCAAATTTACTTAAATTGGCTTGACAATCGCTAGGGATCCATTGCACCAGTAATCAATTGCGCTAGCGATCCATTGAAGTCGTGATTAGTCACTATCGACAGGCACAAATCGAGATTGAGAAAACGTCCTGAGAGGAAATGTCTTAAAAAAGCAATTAATTGGGACGGTAGGGATCGATCGAGGGATAGGGGCCAAATTGCACTTGGCGCAATCCACAGAGATCATAGGGCTGTTCTTCCAAGACCGTCTGGGAACCATCAGAATAAATGGCTTTGATTTTGTAGTTACACCCGGATTGATAAAGGTTGTCGTAATTAAATTCCAAGTCGATCGCTTCGCCGGATTTTAAAATGCGATCGCCTAAGAGTTCTTGCCAATCCCCTGAATAGCGAGGTGCAATATAGAGGGCGTATAAACTACGAGCATTATTGTTGCGAAAACGAATCCGCGCAACGCGGTTTTCTGGTCGAGTATTGTCCCATTGGGCGAAGGCTCCTTCGATCGCTGTGCCGAGGACTGTAACCCCGATCAGACCCATGGCAATCAGTTGGCTGCTCCACCGTTTGAAATTCATAACTCAGGCTCTCTGCGTGAGGTTGCAATTGAGAAAAAGATTGCGTCCAGTGTACGCGCGATTGTTCAGTCCCTGCTAGGGGATGGCAAAAATTGTTGAGAGAATGCTGAGCAATTCCTCAGTAATGTCTGCAAAATCACTCAGAATCCCATTGATTTTGTCGA
This sequence comes from Limnothrix redekei LRLZ20PSL1, assembly GCF_043235035.1. NCBI lineage: Bacteria > Bacillati > Cyanobacteriota > Cyanophyceae > Pseudanabaenales > Pseudanabaenaceae > Limnothrix > Limnothrix redekei. The sequence goes on from NZ_JAZAQF010000021.1 coordinate 106,443, forward strand.
TTGTGGAGCGTTTTTAGCTCGTTTCGCACCCGATCGCCCAGTTTCAATGCTTCATCAAGTACTTGACTATATTCAAGGGCTTGATCCGTCACCAGTTGCATATGCTGACCCAGGGTAGCCCCTTCAAAGGCATCCACTTGCGCCATCACCACATCTTGGTTTTCACGTAACACCCGTTCTATTTTCAAGGCATTTTCCAGCTCTGATCGCAGTTGGCTCAAGGTAGCAATTGTTTGGGCTTGCTCCTCAGGACTGATCACCTTTCCAGAGGCTTGGGCCAGTTGAGCCTTCACATCCGTTGCGCGCACCAGTCGATTAAATTTTTCGACCTCTTGAGTCAAGGGCAGGAGCGATCGCAAGGTATCTTGTTTTTTTTCTTCATCCCAAGAAAACCAAATGGACATGGGAATACCCGTCAGCAGACAAGCACTGGCAGACCAGCGCACAATGTTAATGACGCTGATTCCAGCAAACAAGCCCAACAGACGAACTAAGTAAAACCCACCAATGGCAATTGGAATCACAAAAATCCCAAGCAAGATTGCCCAAATAATCGAAAACCAAAATCCATTCCAGGCATATTTCAAGCACCGCTTGCCAATTACTTGCCATTTAGACAATTTACGATTTTGATGCAAGACTTTAGACAACTCTTGAGCATCTTTGAAGGGAACGCCAGTTAGGGTTTGGAAGTCCGTAGGCGACAGAAGCAAGGTTTGCCAATTAGTTGTTTTTTCACCCATATTTTCACTCATACTCAGTTTCCATTAATGGTCAGTTTTGCCTGAACTTCACCCGATTCCATGGTCGTCAGATTCGGTCAGTCAGCCCTGATGGTTTGCGATTTGTTTTCTATCCTAAGCATCGCCTTGCCTCTCGATCACCCGGTCTGACCGCAACCCACAGCGTCCACTGATTCGACTCAAAGGGCTGACCATCGAACCCGTGCAACTGGCCCTGGAGCGGCTAGGTCTAACTCAGTTTGTCTTGGCCGAAAAGGAGGCGATCGCGCCGCGCCCCAGTCATCTGAATCCCCCTGCACCGCAGCAAAATCACGACAAAATCACAGCACAATCGCGACAAGGTTGCCGGAAACGGGTAACAGCAGCGCCGGGGACGAGGGGCGAGCCTGGACAGGCACCCGATCGGGAGTGGCTCAGCTCGGCGCGATCGCGTTCCTGCCAGGGTTACCCCAGACGGCAAACCCCCACCCCTTGGGTCGTAAAAGCCGATCGCGCTCGATCGCCCTCCCTGCCTACAATAGCGCTACGGTCGTGCAGCGGAGGCTGATCCCTGCCGGAGTGATTCCTGTGCGTCCTGAAATCCCATGCAACCGACTGATCCCAATAAGTTCACCACCAAGGCTTGGGAAGTGATTGCCCAAATGCCGGAAGTTGCCAAACAAAATCGCCAACAACAGCTAGAGTCAGAACATTTACTCAAATCATTATTAGAACAAGAGGGATTAGCCACCAGTATTTTTAAAAAGGCCGGGGCCCAGCCCAGTCGCTTACAGGAATTAGCGGATCAATTCTTGCAGAAGCAGCCCAAAATTTCCGGTGATATTGGCTCCGTTTATTTGGGGCAAAGCCTGGATAAGTTGCTCGATCGGGCCGAGGTTTTTCGCAAGGAATTTGGTGATGAATATCTCTCGATCGAACACCTCGTGTTGGGGTTTACCAAGGACGATCGTTGCGGTCGCAAGATTTTTGATGAAGTTGGGCTGAATGAGGCCAAACTACGGGAAGCAATCAAACAAGTGAGAGGCAATCAAACCGTGACCGATCGCGATCCAGAAGGGAAATACGAGGCTCTTGAAAAATATGGCCGAGATCTCACCCAATATGCCCGCCAAGGAAAGCTCGATCCAGTCATTGGCCGGGATGACGAAATTCGCCGCACCATTCAAATTTTGTCGCGTCGCACCAAAAATAATCCTGTTTTAATTGGTGAGCCGGGGGTGGGCAAAACTGCGATCGCAGAAGGATTGGCTCAGCGAATTGTAAAAGGAGACGTGCCAGAGTCCTTGCAAAATCGCACCCTGATCGCCCTCGACATGGGCGCACTGATTGCTGGGGCCAAATATCGCGGGGAATTTGAAGAGCGTCTGAAAGCGGTGCTCAAGGAAGTGACTGATTCTGAAGGGAATATCATTCTCTTCATCGATGAAATTCACACCGTTGTGGGCGCAGGAGCAACACAGGGGGCCATGGATGCCGGTAACCTTCTAAAACCGATGCTGGCTCGGGGTGAATTGCGCTGTATTGGAGCCACCACCCTCGACGAATACCGCAAATATATTGAAAAAGATGCGGCATTGGAACGACGGTTCCAACAGGTTTATATTGACCAGCCTTCGGTGGTGGATACGATTTCAATTCTGCGAGGATTGAAAGACCGCTATGAAACCCACCACAATGTCAAGATTTCCGATAGTGCTTTGGTGGCGGCGGCAACTCTTTCTAATCGCTATATTAGCGATCGCTTTTTGCCGGACAAGGCGATCGATCTAGTGGATGAAGCCGCCGCCAAGTTGAAAATGGAAGTTACCTCTAAGCCAGAGGAACTGGATGAAATTGATCGCAAGATTTTGCAACTGGAAATGGAGCGCTTATCCTTACAAAAGGAGAGCGATTCAGCGTCCAAGGAGCGGTTGGAGCGGCTCGATCGGGAACTGGCAGATCTGAAGGAAACCCAAAGCCATTTGAACGCCCAATGGCAACAGGAAAAAGATCTGTTGGAGCAACGAAAAGCCCTCAAAGAACAGATCGATCGGGTGGAGCTAGAAATTCAGCAAGCAGAGCGAGACTATGACCTCAACCGGGCAGCTGAATTAAAGTTTGGAACCCTGAATGAACTGCATCAGCAATTGCAGACCATCGAACAGACGATTTCGACTCAGCAATCGAGCGGTCAAATTTTGCTGCGAGAAGAGGTCAGTGAGTCTGATATTGCTGAAATTATTGCCAAGTGGACTGGCATTCCGGTCAGCAAATTGATTGCTTCCGAAATGGAAAAATTACTGCATTTGGAAGACGAGCTACACCAACGAGTGATTGGCCAAGATGAGGCCGTCACAGCGGTGGCCGATGCTATTCAGCGATCGCGGGCGGGGCTGGCCGATCCTAACCGCCCGATCGCCAGCTTTATCTTCCTGGGCCCCACAGGCGTTGGCAAAACTGAACTCGCTAAATCCCTGGCGGCTTATCTATTCGACACCGAAGAAGCAATGGTGCGAATTGATATGTCGGAATACATGGAGAAACATGCGGTTTCGCGCTTGGTCGGTGCGCCTCCCGGTTATGTGGGCTACGAAGAAGGTGGACAACTCACAGAGGCTATTCGTCGTCGTCCTTATTCGGTGATTCTGTTTGATGAAATTGAAAAAGCGCACCCGGATGTGTTCAACATCATGCTGCAAATTTTGGATGATGGTCGAGTGACCGATTCCCAAGGGCGCACCGTTGATTTCAAAAACAGCATCATCATTTTGACCAGTAACATTGGCTCCCAATACATTTTGGAATTGGCGGCCGATAACAGTCGCTATGAAGAAATGCGGGCGCGGGTGATGGCGGCCATGCGCGAACAATTCCGCCCAGAATTCCTGAATCGAATTGATGACATCATCATTTTCCACGGTCTCGAAAAGTCGGAATTGCGCCAAATTATCCAAATTCAAGCCCAGCGACTGGAAGCCCGTTTAGCGGAGAAGAAAATGGCCCTGAAACTGTCAGAAGCGGCGATCGACTTCTTGGCAGAGGTTGGCTACGATCCCACCTACGGCGCACGCCCCTTAAAACGAGCCGTGCAACGGGAATTGGAAACCCAAATTGCTAAGTGCATTTTGCGGGGTGAGTTTACCGAAGGTGACACGATTTGGGTTGATATTGAAAACGAGCGACTGGCTTTTAAGCGGCTGACGGCGGACTTGGTGGCACTCTAGGTTAGGCAACGGCAATCGCCCATGGCTCTCGATCGTGCTGAGTTGCCCAAAATCGCCTAAAGTTCAAGGCCACTGGGAAATTTCCGAGTCGCATGGGTCGATCGCCCCTAGTTTGTGATTGGAGCGATCGACCCCCATCCTTTGCGGATCTCAACAACCGATCCTGGAAGGAACAGTTCAACAAGGGGCATTGACTCAAAAAGGGGCATCGATGGTGCAATTACAGACGAGTTCAGGTTTCTATGGGATGCGCCCATTGTCATGGTTGAACTCCTAGCGGTGCTGGCAGCTTCGGCGGCGGGAGGGATGCGCATTGCCCTGCCGCTGTTGTTGATTGGTCTCTTGCAGGGCGATCGCCTCTGGTCACGAGTGCCGCTGCTGTCGCAACTGTCGCCGCAATGGGTGCTTGGGGTGCTGGTCAGTTGGTCCCTGTTTGAGCTGTTTGCTTCCAAAAAACTGCTGGGGCAAAGAATTTTGCAGTTGGTGCAATTGGTGTTTAGTCCCTTGGCTGGGGCCGTGATGGGAATGGCGATCGCCCAAGCAGCCGATCGGACGGATCAAATCACCGTGCTGTTGGGAATTGTGGGAGGCCTGTTGGCCCTGGTTTTGCAACTGGTGCAGGTGGGCTGGTTTTTTCGATTAGGAGGGCTGCCCCTTTGGGCAATTTTCACCCAAGATGCCCTCTGCATTTTTCTGGTGCTATTTGCCTTTGATGCGCCCACCCAAGGGGGCACGATCGCTCTGATGCTTTTGTGGTTAGCGATTCGCAGTTCCAAGGCCTGGTATTTCCATTACCAAGGACAACCGAATTCATCATCACCCAGAACCTAATGATCAAAATGATCCAAGCGATTAATCAACCGCTAGCCAATCAAAGAGCTGACCCAGCGTGAGTTGAAATTCAGCCGCGAACTCAGGCACAGGCAAGCGATCGTTTGCATCCCGAAAAACTGAAATTTGGCAATCATGATTAATTGTTAAAACACCATTTTGATCGGGGTCAATTAGCCAGCCCATTTGCGTTCCGTGCTGAGCACAATGCAGTAGCTTGTCAATGATGCCCAGGCTTGCTTGCTTGGGTGATAAGATTTCGATCGCCCAATCTGGAGCTTCGGTAATTGGGTGAGAAACTAATCGATTGTTAATATCACGCGGGATTCGATCCCAGGTTAAAACCACCAAGTCTGGCACAATCGCTCGATCGCCAAAGGTACATCGCAACTCAGAAAAGGCACGGGCAACTTTACGAGTTTTCAAAGCCGCATTGATGGCCGCGCCCAAGTCCATTTGCAGTGCACTATGCTCAATTTGCGGCATTGGTTTTTGAATGATTTTGCCGTTAATGAATTCATTGGCCGGCTGGGTATCGGGCAGGGCCAAAAACTGGTTTAGGTCGATCGCCTCTGGGGCTGACTCAGCAGCAACCGGAGCGCTTAGGCTAGCGGTCATTTACCGATCCTCCAAAACCGATGCAGTGGGCTATCTCTTCCCAGGATAGCGACTGGTTTTGACTAAATTCAAATCCGTTGCTCATCCAGCCAGCGCTGCAAAATCGCCGCTGCCGCATAGCGATCAATGCTGCTCTTGTCCCGCGAGGGTTGGAGGCCGCGCGATCGCAACAGTTCCTCGGCTTCCACCGAACTCAGCCGCTCATCCACCAACACAAACGGCAGCCCGATCGCCATGGCATAGCGCTTGGCCCACTTGCGGGCGTGGCGAGTTTGGGCGCTGTCTTCCCCATCCATCGTCAAGGGCAACCCGGCCACCAACACTGTGGCCTGGCGCTCCTGGGCGATCGCCCGCAACGCCGCCACATCCTGCTCAAAGGATTGCCGCTCGATCGTGGCGATCGGGCTGGCCAGTAACCCAAGGCGATCGCACCCCGCCACCCCGATCCGTTTGCGCCCAATATCCAGGGCGATCGCCGCCACTTCTGCCATGGTTGTTGATCTCTAACCAGCTCAATTCATCCCAAACAAATCGGGGCAGGCCCAGCCCACCCCGATTCACGTGACTATTATTTTGGCAGTCATCTCGTGGGGGCGTAACGCCTTACGCCCTTCGTCAGTTACCCACTTTTTAACCGTTACCCTTGTTGCGTAAATCCAGGTTTTTCTTCACCAACCAAGCCGCAAAGCCCAACACCAAAATTCCCAACACAATCTTAGAAACCGGGCTGAGATATTCATCAACCAGCTCATAGTTCGAGCCGAGTTTGTAGCCCAAGGTGGTGAGGGCTGCTGTCCAAATGATCGTGCCGAGAGTGGTGTAGATCGTGAAGGGAACGATCGGCATTTCTTCAATGCCCGCCGGAAGCGAAATCAGCGTCCGAATTCCTGGAACCATCCGACCCAAAAACACAGCCTTAGCACCATGCTTTTGGAACCAGGTTTTGGATTTCCCCACATCCTCGCCGGAAATTCCGATCCATTTGAAGTATTTGTCGGCCCAACGTTCTAGGCGTTCTTCGTTGACCAGTTTGCCGATGTAATACCAAGGATAGGCTCCCAAAACTGTGCCGATTACACCCGCTGCGATCGCCGGAATCAGTTCTAGGTTGTTATTGGGCTGCGAAGCCGTAAACCCCGCCAAGGGCATGATTAATTCGGAAGGAATCGGCGGGAATAGATTTTCCAAAAACATCAGGAACCCAATGCCGAAATAGCCCAGGGAACCAATAATTTCAACAATCCACTCTTTCATAGAAAGCAAGAATAACGCGGTGAACAAAATCGATGAGTTGGGTGTGCGATCGTGAAATCAAACATCAAGCCCTTGAGGGCAAGACAAGGGGCTTAAGCCCCTTGTCTCACGCAATGAGGGTTCAGACCGTGGCGATTATGTGCCTTCAGTCCAGGAGTTCATGTACTCGATCTGTTCAGCGGTCAGGGAGTCGATCGCGATGCCCATGGCCGCCAGCTTCAGACGGGCGATCTCTTGATCCACCTCATCGGGAATCGAGTAGAGACCCGGCTCCAGTTGGCCCTTGTTCTTCACCAGGTATTCGCAAGCCAGGGCTTGGTTGGCAAAGCTCATGTCCATCACGGCGCTGGGGTGGCCTTCCGCCGCCGCCAGGTTCACCAAGCGACCTTCGCCCAACACCACCACGGACTTGCCGTTGTTCAGGCGATATTCTTCGGTGAAGTTGCGGACGGTCTTCACTTCCGACGATTGGGCCTTCAGGGCCTTCAGGTCGATTTCCAAATCGAAGTGACCGGAGTTACAAACGATCGCCCCGTCCTTCATCTTGGCGAAATGCTCGCCGCGAATCACGTGCTTGTTGCCGGTGACGGTGATGAACAGGTCGCCCAGGGCGGCGGCTTCGTCCATCGGCATCACGCGGAAACCATCCATCACGGCTTCGATCGCCGGGACGGGCAGCACTTCGGTGACGATCACGTTTGCGCCCAAACCGCGCGCCCGCATGGCCGTGCCCTTACCGCACCAGCCATAGCCAGCAACCACCACGGTTTTGCCCGCCAACAGGACGTTGGTGGCGCGGATGATGCCGTCGAGGGTCGATTGGCCCGTGCCGTAGCGGTTGTCAAAGAAATGCTTGGTTTGCGCATCGTTGACGTTCATGGCCGGGAAGGTCAAAACGCCATCGCGCAGCATGGCCCGCAAACGGACGATGCCGGTGGTGGTTTCTTCGGTGGTGCCAATCAGGTCAGCGATTTGGTCTTGGCGCTGTTGGATCAAGGTGGCGGTCACGTCGGAACCGTCATCGATGATCACGTTCGGTTTGTGGTCGAGGGCGATGTTGACGTGGCGCAGATAGGTTTCGGTGTCTTCGCCCTTGTAGGCAAAGACCGAGATGCCTTCATCGACCACGAGGCTGGCGGCCACGTCGTCCTGGGTCGAAAGGGGGTTGCTGGCAATCAACACCGCATCCGCGCCACCGGCCTTGAGGGCGATCGCCAAGTGGGCGGTTTCGGTGGTGACGTGGCAACAAGCAACCAGACGCAAACCGGCGAAGGGTTTTTCGGTGGCGAAGCGATCGCGGATTTGGCGCAGCACTGGCATTTCTCGACCCGCCCATTCAATCCGTTGGCGACCCATGGGGGCCAAGGACAGGTCTTTGACTTCGTGTTTCACCAGTTGCGGCAAGCTTACGGGCGCGACGGTCATTGGGTTAGCAATTCCTTACTTGAATCGTTGAGGGGGGAGGGGCAGGTAGCTGGGGCGATCGACCGGATCACATCCGGCTGAGGGGAGATCGCTAGCCTTTTGCAGGTCAACTCAATCAGTGTATCAACTTCGTAACCTGGTGACCGGTCGCCAGGGTTTAGGATCGCCCTCAGGGCGCGGGAAACAAGCGAAAGCTGCTCAAATAGAGACACGGGATGACAACCACAGTGGAGATCGAACAACTAACACTCCAGGATCTGGAACAGCGGTTGGGTCTCCAGCGCAGTGATGATCCTGATTTCTTTCGGGAGTGGCGCGATCGGTTGCCGGATTTGGGGGCGATCGAGCGAGATCGGCTGCAACGAATTCAAGCCAGCTATGCCAACTTGGAGCGGCGATCGGTGCTCGAAAATACGGTCAAGTTGGTGGTGGTGGCTCCGCTGTTGGATCTCGCCGGTTTCTTTTTGCCGCCGTTCTATGTGGATACGGAAACTTCAGTAGAAATTGTGGTCGATCGCCCCGTGGACGCTAACCCGATTGGGGGCGAAAAGCTGCGCGGCCGGGTGGATAGTTTGGTGTTGATGGGTCGTTTGTGGGTGTTGGCGATCGAATCCAAGCGGGCTGAATTTTCAGTCAAGGTGGGGATTCCGCAGGTATTGGGCTATATGTTGGCAGCGTCTCCCGATCGACAAGCACGGTTTGGTTTAGTGACCAATGGCAGTAGTTTTGTGTTTTTAAAATTAGCCAAGGTGCTGACATTTCCTGATGATGCCGACACACCTCTCTACAGTTGGCAGTACGACAAATCACCAGAATTAATTCTCGATCGCGCGGATGATTTGGCAACGGTTTTGCAAGTGATGAAAAAACTTGGGGCGATCGTCAGTCAAGCTATTTGATTTCACGCCCGATCGCTACTCATTAACAATTAATTTTTTGATAAAAAACGCCTTGAAGGGATCGTGGGAGCAAGGGGCTTAAGCCCCTTGTCTAGGGCGGCTAGAGTGACAATCAAAGAAAGATCGTGTAGGGCAGTCCAAAGAATTCGCCTAACCGTTGCGCTTGTTTCTTAGAAATGTCGCGCTTGCCGTTGACTACTTCAGAAACAATGCCTTTGGAGCCAATCACTCCGACCAAATCGGCTTGTTTGAGGCCGTTTTGTTCTATCAGTTCCAACAGTACTTTCCGCCCAGAGCAATCAGCGATCGCATAGTGCTGATCGTCATAGCTACTAACGAGCAATGTCAGTAAATCCAATAGAGCTGATTCTTCAGGCGATCGGTTTTCGCGAAAAAGCAATTGTTCCACACGATCAACGATGCGATCATATTCTTCTTCAGTTTTAATAACAGTAGGTTGAACTTCAGCTAGTAACTGAGAGTAGGTTTGTGAATCAAGGACTGCTAGCATAAGTTGATTCAAGCTCTGTGTTGGTATGTCGTCTATACTTGGCTTGTGAATCGAGGTTCTTAGAAGGTCAACATCGCCTATTCAAATATCACCGATCTTTTAAGTCGTCAGGAATAATTAACTTGCTATATTCATCGTGGGTGCATATTTTTTTGATAAAGATAGCAGCATTGTTTAGGAGTCCATTGTCTTGAAGATGGCAGTAGTCTTTTAATCTGGCAATGAGACGATAATTATTGCCACCGATATTGAAAATCAAGAATTCGCCAACGCGGTCAGCGCTAGAGAATGTTTTTTTTACGTCTTCAAAGCTTTGCCATTTGGCTTTTTCAACAATTTTGAACCACCGCTCCAAGCTAGATTCTGCCTTGGGGTGGATTTTACAAAATTCACGAATTGGCTTACGACTGATGACATGCATTTTGAGCTAATTCTCAGAACTTCCACGTTTCGGCACTTTGTACCTCCTGTAGGAATGGTTCGCAATTCGGTGATTACGGAGTTAGCGAAATCATGAGTCAATTATAGTTCGCTTTTTGAGAACCATCAAGCCAAAAACGATAGAGACGACGGTTGAATCGAAACATCCTGCTTTAGAATAAAGAGTCTCGATCGCCCCGCCAGAGCCATGAGCAACCAACCCCGCCGCTACCACATCACCACCTTCGGCTGTCAGATGAACAAGGCCGACTCCGAGCGGATGGCCGGCATCCTCGACACCATGGGCTTTGCTTGGACTGAAGAACCCGAAGAAGCGGATCTGATTCTCTACAACACCTGCACAATTCGCGACAACGCCGAACAAAAGGTCTATTCCTACCTCGGGCGGCAGGCCAAGCGCAAACAAACCAACCCCGACCTGACGATCGTGGTGGCCGGCTGCGTCGCTCAACAGGAAGGCGAGCAACTGTTGCGGCGCGTGCCCGAGGTGGATTTGATCATGGGGCCCCAGCACGCCAATCGCCTCGAAGACTTGCTGGAGCAGGTGTTCAACGGTAGCCAGGTGGTGGCCACGGAACCCGTCCATATTATGGAAGACATCACCAAGCCCCGCCGGGATAGTCAAATTACGGCTTGGGTCAATGTGATTTACGGTTGCAACGAGCGCTGCACCTATTGCGTTGTTCCAGGGGTGCGCGGCGTGGAGCAATCGCGCTATCCCGAGGAAATTCGCCGGGAAATGGAGGAATTGGGTCGCCAGGGCTACAAGGAAGTGACCTTGCTGGGCCAAAACATCGATGCCTATGGGCGCGACTTGCCCGGAAGCTTGCCCGACGGACGGCATAAGTACAACTTCACGGACTTGCTGCGGGAAGTGCATGACGTGGCAGGCATTGAGCGGTTGCGGTTTGCCACCAGCCACCCGCGCTACTTCACGGAGCGGCTGATTCGCACCTGCGCCGAGCTGCCGAAGGTTTGCAAGCACTTCCACATTCCATTCCAGTCGGGCGACAACGAGGTTCTGAAAGCCATGTCGCGCGGCTACACCCACGAGCGCTACCGGCAAATTATTGACACGATTCGCCGCTACATGCCCGATGCGTCGATTAGTGCCGATGCGATCGTTGGTTTCCCGGGTGAAACGGAGGAGCAGTTCCAAAACACGCTGAAGCTGGTTGAGGATATTGGCTTTGATCAGCTCAATACGGCGGCCTATTCGCCTCGGCCGGGCACGCCTGCGGCCCTGTGGGACAACCAGTTGGATGAGGAAACCAAGAGCGATCGCCTGCAACGGTTAAATCATCTGGTGTCGGTTAAGGCGGCGGAGCGATCGCAGCGCTATTTTGGCCGCACGGAATATGTGTTGGTGGAAGATGTGAACCCGAAGAATCCGAGCCAGGTGATGGGCCGCACCGATGGCAATCGGTTGACCTTCTTTGCGGGAGATTTTGCAGAACTGCGCGGCAAAATTGTCCCCGTCAAAATTACGGAGGTACGAGCCTTCAGTTTGACCGGTGAGGCTTTGTTGCCCGCTCTTTGCTAAGACAACCTATTCATATTGGGTTCATATTGGGCGGCGATCGCCCTGAGGTGCGAATTCCCTGGGAACACAGCCCAAATTAGTTCGCCAAAGCTAGTTAAGCCAGTTAGGCCAAGGCCGCTCGCGGCGCATTCGTGCTGCTGGCGGCCTTCTGGTTGAGGGTTTCCAGGGCAGCGGCGGCGGCGGATTTTTCGGCTTCTTTTTTGGAGCGGCCTTGACCGGTTCCCAAAATCCGAGACCCCAACGAAACTTGGCAGGAAAAGAGGGGATTGTGATCCTGTCCGGCAATCTTTTGGGTGTTGTATTTTGGCAAGGAAAGACCACATTTGTGGGCCCATTCTTGCAGTTGATTCTTTACATCAAGGCTCGATCGCGCCTGGAGTTCTTCGATCGGCACTGCGTCAAACAAGGCTTCCACAAAGGGGCGAACAATCTCCACATCCCCATGTTGATCGAGATAGTAAGCTCCGACCAAGGCTTCAAAAGCACTGCTGAGTAGGTTGGGATTATGGCGACCTCCCATCTGCTCAACCCCTCGGCTCATTCGCAGTTGCTGACCTAAATTCAGGGCGATCGCAAACTGAGCCAGTTGCTTTTCATCAACGAGGGCCGATCGCCGCCGGGTCATTTCGTCCTCGCCCAAATCGGGAAAGCGGCGATACAAATAAGCCCCACTAACAAAGGTCAAAATTGCATCACCCAAAAATTCCAGTCGCTCGTTATCCTCACCGAGCCGTGGATTTTCCCGCACGAGCGATCGATGGGTGAGAGCCTGAATCAACAGGCTTTGGCAGTTAAACCGAGGCAACTCCGGCACCAAGTGGGGCATCAGCGACGTTTGGGCGATCGACTCCTGAACAGCAAGGGATTTGGCAGGTCGCGGCCAGGTAACCACCCTAGGGCGTTCGGAACCAGACGGCTGTTGAGCAAAGGCGGTCATAACGGCGTTGAGTCCTTGGATTGGGAAATTTTGGGCATTGGCAATGGGCCAGTGATCCTAAATAGGCAAGAGGCACAACAACAGGACAACTAAAGTTGGGAGCGCCAGCCACCCAATGCAATCACAACTACGGCGCAGCGTCTGATCTTGAATCTCAGCCGAGTTGCTAGCTATGTGGGCTGCGAACCTCAGAACTTTGGCGACTGTCGGCGTTCTTGCATATCAAACCTTTACCGGAACTAGAGCAGAGCTTAAACCCCTATTGGGTTTGGCAGATTATGAGTAGAGATTGTCTTATATGGTTAATACCCTATCGATCAATCGTGAAAAACTCGGGAAGGTAATTCTTAAATTCAAGCCCGCTCCAAGGGTAGTTTACCGCGCTCGAATAGTTGCAGGCCAAAGCATTGGGGGCTTTTTAAAGGTTTCATCAAGCCCCTTGATCATGAGTGACAGATATCAAATTGGCACGCGATCGCCCAAAGGAGTCTTGCTCCTCCATCTAAGAGGATGTCTGAGAAGTATCTTTTAGTGCGGGCCAGGCATCGACACAAGCATTAATAGAAGCATTAATAGAAGCGCCAATTATTACTAGGGGCAAGGAGTTTCAGCCCCTTGTCTAGGTCGATCGCTGGGGCATCCAGAGCAGCGACTTTGGCTTTTCAGGCATCCTCTAGGAGGACAGATTAGTGCTAGGAATTGGCGCGATGGATCGGTAACACCACAAGGATTTCCGTTCCTCGATTGAGGGTCGATCGACAGATCAGTTGTCCCCGATGATGTTCCACCACAATTTGATAGGTAATGCTTAGCCCCAAGCCCGTTCCCATGCCCACGGGCTTGGTGGTGAAGAACGGATCGAATAATTTGGGTTGAATGGCTTCGGGAATTCCGGGGCCATTATCCGCGATCGTGATGGTGAGGTGCTCAGAGTCGGACAGGGCTGTGGCGATCCGAATTTGACTCGGTTGATTGAGGCATTCTTGGTAGCTTCGTGATCGATCGCGCTCATCCAAGGCATCGATCGCATTCGTCAGCAAATGCATCAACGCTTGATTGAGTTGTCCTGCAAAACAGTCGATCGGGGGAACAGGGCCATAATCACGAACAATTTGAATTTCCGGACGTTCATTCTGCTCCCGCAATCGATAGCCCAAAATCGTGAGGGCACTCTCGATCGACTCATGCAAATCAATTGTTTTAAATTCTGCCTCGTCCAGCCGCGAAAACACTCGCAGGGATTTCACAATATCGCGAATCCGACCAGTGCCCACTTCCATCGAAGAAAACACGCGATCTAAATCACCTTGAATGAATTCCAAATCGCTTTCTTGAATCGCCTCTTGCAAATGTTGGGGAGGGTTAGGATAGGCTTCTTGATAAAGCGCCACTAGGGCTTGCAACTCCTGGGCATAGTTCTTGGCATGGTAGAGATTGCTATAAACAAAACCCGCTGGATTATTAATTTCATGGGCAATACCTGCCACCATTTTGCCCAGACTAGACATTTTTTCCGAATGGACGAGGCGACTTTGAGCCTGGTGTAGCTCACTCATATATAAATCGGCCCACTCAACCAATTGATTAAACGCCATGGATAAATCGGCAGTGGTTTTATCCTCTTGGGTAATGGATGCCCTTAGTTTTAAGTTGTTCTCTGTGGTAACTTTTTGGACTGTTTCAGTCAGCTCCAGCAAGGGTGTTGTAATGGTTTTACCGGCCATCAACGACAGAAAAATGCCCAACAACAAACTCACGAACAAACTGCCGCCCACAATCAGCGCTTGAATCTGTCGAATTTCCTGTAGTTGATCAGTGCCAACATTTTCCTGTTCTTCCACTTGCTCCGCAACATCCAGAAGTTCCTGGTGAATGCCGTTCAGTTCCAAGTAAAGCGATCGATAGGAATCGCTTACCAGAAAATCCACCAGAGTTTGATGGGCTGCTTCATATTCCTGAGTCGTGTATCCCGGTCGAAGGGTCAATGACTGCAAGACGGGAAAAGCAAAGCGCTGATAGTGGCGCATGGACTCATTGAGGCGGTTCACCAATTGTTGCCACTGAGCCGTATCGATTCCATCCTCCTGAACCTTCATGGTGACCGAAAATTCTACTAATTCTCGGCGTAGTTCCGCCAATTTATCGAGGTGTTGTCGTTGGCGCTCCTGGAATTGTGATGGATATCGCAACAGATATAAAGACTCGAATGGGTAATTGAGAATAACCATCCAATCATCTGCAAAATGAGATAATTCCTCTTGGTGAAGATCAGCAGCCCGAATTTCTGCCACAGTTTGGACGGCATAGCGGTTGCCCACCAAGAGGCCAACACTTGTTCCCAAAATGGCTGTGAAAATGGCTGTTCCAGAAGCCCAACAAACTTTCCGCGCAATGCTCCAATCACGCGAAAGGTGACTCACGAAGCGTTGATATTTCCCGATCGTGAGGTCTGCCAAACGCCGTGACCAATTTTCCCGGGTAGTCGATTGAGGACGCGACCAAGGATCCTGTGGAGGGGATGATTGAAGCACGGCACGAGACTTGGCGATCATGGAAAATCAGTCCTGCAAGGAGCGTGAAGCACGACTGGCGTAATGGGAAACATGGCGCGTGAAACTTCACTGAGAAAAGCTGGATCAATTGAGGATGGAGGCTCAACGAAGCTGGATCAATTTTCCAGGCTAATTTCAGCCTTGATCAAGCTTCACTCCCGGAGCATTGAAAGATTATGAATTAATGGTCACTATGATTTGGGCGATCGCTCTGCTGAGCAATTCAGACAGGGATTTCCTTAGGAAACTGAAGTTCAGATTTGAAATTTGCATCTAAAGTTCAATCCAGATTCAAATCCAAATTCATCAATTCATGACAACTCATGATCAAGATCAACATTCAAAAATTAACGTTGATGATCTAAATCAAAAATCATCAGCCAAACATCCAAAAAGAGCTAGGAATTTTCACCTAGAATACCTGCTTTGATTTAACTCAAGCAGTTTCATCAAGTTGGGTTCGTCAGCCTAGTTCGTCAGCCTAGATCGATGCGAATCGATTTCAGTGATTCAATTCGGGTGAATTAGGTAAATTAATTGAAGCGGATTAGCCAGCGACGATTCAGCAAAAACCAAGCTTTAGCAATGCATTGAAGCTTGCTGTACTTGACTGTACTCGTCAAGTGTAAAAATCTAGGGAAGACAGAGGAAAATTTACATCAGACCCAGAAAAGGCAGGCTTTTTGGAGGGTTCTGCTGGGAAAGCTTTGGCGTGGATGTCGATCGAGGGGTAAGGCCTGTCGTTATTTCCTGAAATCAGGTGAAAGCGCTTGATTTTCGATGCCCCAACCGCCGTAGCAAGGGGCTAAAGCCCCTTGTCTTCGCTGATCCACTAGGGTTGGAATCAGGGTTTTGGACGATCTGACAACAGGCCCTGATGCCCTTGGGGGTGGATGGCCAGGGAATGGCGGGCTAGGCACAACCTAGACACAACTCTTAGCAACCTGTGATTAACTGGTAGCTACGTTGACCATTGCTGGCAAACGGGTCTTGATTTGGGTGAATGGAACGATTGGCAACATGAGCAATCCCCTGCGTATTGGACTGTTGTTTGGTGGGCGATCGGGCGAGCATGAGGTGTCGATTCGATCGGCCGCGGCCGCGGCCCGGGCCCTGCAAGCAGACAGCAATCGCGATCGCCATCAGGTGTTGCCGTTCTATTTGCAAAAGGATGGGCTTTGGCAAGGGCCAGCGGTGGCCCAAGGGGTGTTGGAGTCGGGGCAACCGTTGCCGAGTGACGATCGGCCCGTCGATCGCGCGGCACTCTGGCAATTTCCGCCCGAGGCCAGCACGGTGGATGTGTGGTTTCCGACGTTGCACGGGCCCAATGGGGAAGATGGGTCAGTCCAAGGATTGCTGCAACTGATGCAGGTTCCCTGGGTTGGGTCGGGGGTGCTGGGATCCGCAGCGGGCATGGACAAGATTGCCATGAAGATGCTGTTTGCCCAGGCGGGCTTGCCGCAAGTGGCCTATCGATTGGTGACTCGATCGGAAGTTTGGTCAAATCCTTGCGTGTTTCCGAAGCTTTGCGATCAGCTTGAGGCGGATTTGGGCTATCCCTGCTTTGTGAAACCGGCGAATCTCGGATCCTCCGTGGGCATTGCCAAGGCCCGATCGCGTGCTGAGTTGGAAGCGGCCCTGGACAGTGCAGCCAGTTTCGATCGACGAATCATTGTGGAAGCGGCGGCGGGGGGCAAACCACGGGAGGTGGAATGCGCCGTGCTGGGCAATGATCAGCCGATCGCCTCGGTGATTGGGGAGATCACCTTCGAGAGCGAGTTTTATGACTACGACACCAAATATTCCGACGGGGCGGCGGATTTGGTGATTCCGGCAGCCTTGCCCGCCCCGGTGGTCGATCGCCTGCAAACCATGGCCAAAGAGGCTTTCTTAGCCCTTGATTGTGCTGGGTTAGCGCGGGTTGATTTTTTCTATGTGGAAGCCACAGGCGAAATCTTTTTGAACGAGATCAACACGCTGCCGGGTTTCACCGCCACCAGCATGTATCCCCAATTGTGGGAAGCGACCGGAATTCCCTTTCCGGAATTAGTACACCGATTGGTAACGCTAGCAATTGAACGTCATACCGTGGCACAAGGGGCGCAGTAAATGACGGCTGGAGCATCGCGATCATCTTCTTTACCGGATGGGGAATCGAATCCTTTTGATGCGGCCCTGAAGCGAGGATCGCCCCAGTTGCCTGCTTTGCCGCCGCGCCCGATGCCGCCGGCCGCGCCCGCTCCGTTGCCGCGTTATGGGCCGCCTCCGCCGCTATCGGCTCCGTTGCCGCGATCGCCCCAACCGCTGCCAAAACCCGCCCCAAAGCCTGAACCAGCACCCAGAGAAGAGGCGCTGCCCCAGCCCGGCGATCCTGATCGCAGCGGCTCGATCGTTGGTGCAAATCGCCCTCGATCGCTACCCGTAGATCGCGCTGGACTAGATCGCGCTGGACTAGATCGCACTGATCAACCTCAATCTGCCGACCAGGATTCAGCACGCCCCCATTCCTCCCTCGGGAATCGTGGGCGATCGCGCCATCGTCGGCCCGGGCGATCGAGTGACGGAACCGGGGCCGCCTCAACGGCCCTCGCCCCGATCGGACGATCGCGTCGTCGTCGGCCGTCACCCACCTGGCTGGCCCAAATGCCAACGGTGGTAACAGCTCTAGAGCGCCTGTTGCGGGGACGGGTCTTGATTGGGCTATTTGTGTTTTGGGCCTTGTTTTGGCTGGTGGGCGGCGTGGCGATCGTCCGCTTGCTGAAGATGGATCGCCCAGCGGAAGTGATTCCGTTGCAAGTGGGGCAAAACCCAGAGGTTTCAGGGGCGATCGGGAACACTGCTGGGAACACTGCTGGGAACACCGCCAGCCCCAGCCCCGCGCCGTCTCTCCTGCCCACCGATAGTGAGCGCCGTTTTCAGCAAAATTCCACCACCGCCAACGCTCCGGCCAATGGCTTCGGAGAATTGCAGCCCATGGTACGACCGCAGCGATCGGGCCCACCATTGGGACTATTCGCCGGGGTGGTGGTGCTCTGTAGCCTGGGCGCTTGGGTGCGCTTGCAACAAATGGGTCGCCGGCCCTAGGGTCTGTCGTCAAATTACTTGAAACCCTGATTCCACCGTTAGCAGATCGTGGGGGGCAAGGGGCTTAAGCCCCTTGTTACGACGACTGGGACATGGAAAATCAATTGTTTCCGCCTGATCCTAGAAAATGACAACAGGCCCTAGGGCGCTCATGCAAATTAAGCGCTAGAGAGCGAGTCGGGCGATCAACCGGCAAAGTCTAGACTTCCCCATCCATCAGCTTGATGGCCTTTGGAGTTTAGTTTTGTGGTTGAATTTCGGTCTACACAAAATTTCGGTCTACACAAAGAATCAGGCAATATCCAGGGTTGCGAACCAAACCGTTGCGATCGGGCAACAGGAGAACTGAACTTGGCCTTGCGCATTCAACAGCTACAACAATGGAAACAACAGGGTCGCCCGATCGCGGCTCTCACGGCCTGGGATTGGCTGTGGGCCCGCCTGCTCGATCGCGCGGGGGTTGATCTGCTGCTGGTGGGCGACTCCCTGGCGATGGTGGCCCTGGGCCACAAAACCACCCTGCCCCTGACCCTCGACCAAATGATTCACCACGCGGCGGCCGTTGCTCGTGGGGTGGAGAGCGCTTTGGTGGTGGTGGATCTACCCTTTTTGACCTACCAAGCCAGTGAGGCAGAAGCCATCGCCTCCGCCGGTCGGATTCTGAAGGAAACCGAGGCGCAGGCCGTGAAGCTCGAAGGGGGCTATCCCGAAATGGCCGCCACTGTGGCTCGGTTGGTGCGATCGGGCATTCCCGTCATGGGTCATGTGGGCCTCACCCCCCAATCGGTGAATCAACTGGGTTATCGGCAACAGGGCCGCAGCCCCGCTGAGGGCGATCGCATCCTGGCCGAAGCCCTCGCCCTAGAAGCGGCCGGTGCGTTTGCCATTGTTTTGGAGCATGTGCCCGCCACCCTAGCCGAGCGTATTACCCGACAGCTCACCATCCCCACTATCGGCATCGGGGCGGGCAATGCTTGCGATGGCCAAGTGCTGGTGACCGCCGACCTGTTGGGTTTGAGCGACCAAACCCCGCCCTTTGCCAAAACCTACGCGGATTTGGGAGCAGCGGTGATTGCGGCGGCGGAAACCTACTGCCAAGAGGTGCGATCGGGACAATTTCCACCACCTCCCCTATCAGCCGCTGCCCAGACTCACCAGTCGATCGGCTCCTGATTCGCGTCTCCTCCTTGGCTTCTCATTGGGGCCCACATCACCTTGGGGCCCACATCACCACATCAGGCCCAGTGCCCAGCGTTTTGGCTACCAGCCCCTCAAGAGGGCGCATTAGGCTGCCAAAGCGGAATCGTAATTTCAAACGTGCTGCCTGCCCCAGGGGTCGAATCGCAAATCAGCGTCCCCCCGTGTTTTTCGGTCACAATTTGGTAGCTAATCGACAGTCCCAGCCCCGTGCCCTTGCCCACGGGCTTGGTGGTATAAAACGGGTCAAACAGCCGCTGCTGCACCTCCAGCGGAATCCCCAAACCGTTATCTTGAATCCGAATCACCGCTTGTTCTCCCCGGCGTTCCGTCATAATCCGAATTCGGCTCGGGTTCGCTTGCATTTCCGCGATTGATCGCTGCTGATCTCGTTCCTCTAAGGTGTCAATCGCATTGACCAAAATATTCATAAATACTTGATTGAGTTGCCCCGCATAGCACTCAATTTCTGGCAGCGTTCCATAGTTTCGAATCACCTCAATACCCAACCGATTATTTTTCGGTTTCATCCGTCCATTCAAAATCGTCAGGGTGCTATCCAATCCCTCATGGATATTCACCACCTTCATTTCCGCCTCATCCATGCGGGAAAAAATCCGCAGCGATTGCACAATTTCCTTGATCCGCTCTGCCCCCAATTTCATCGAGTCAAGCATTTTGGGCAAATCAATCATCAAAAAGTCCAGATCAATTTCCTCAATTAGGTCAGCGATCGGCTGTTCTAAATCAGGATAAAACTCGCGATATAACGCCACTAATCGCAATAGATCTCTGCTGTAATCTTCCGTATGAGCTAAGTTGCCATAAATAAAGTTCACGGGATTATTAATCTCATGGGCCACCCCGGCCACCAACTGCCCCAAACTCGACATTTTTTCCTGTTGCACCAATTTGGTTTGGGTCAGGCGCAATTCTCGCAATGCTTGCTCTAGGGCGATCGCCTTGGCACGAGCTTCGGCAGCGGCCATTTCGGTTCGCTCAAACAAATCCGCTTGATTTTTAGCGATCGCCACCTGATTCACCACCGCCTGCACCAACGCCACCTCATCCGGCTGCCATCGATGCTCATGGGACATCTGCAAGCAAGAAATTACTGCCATTCGGGAGCCATGAATTCGCACCGGCACCATCAGGAGCGATCGCACCTTCATACGGGATAGGGCTAGCCGCTCTTGCAAAGGCAGTTGCTTCACATCATCAATCTGCACCACTTCCATGCGAGTTAGCCCTAGCAGCAACGAGCCAAACTGAGACTCATGGTAAGTACCAATCACTGAGGGAATGGCCGGATCTCTCGCTTCCGCCACAATGCTCCAAGCCCTACCTGCCAATACTTCAGTGGCTGAGTCAGTGGCTGAGTCAGTGGCTGAATTGGTCACCAATATCGTTTCTGCGGTCTGTTGGCCAGTTTTCTGGTCAGCCTTCTGATCAGTTTTCTGGTCAATTGTTAGATTAATTGGCTCATCAGGTGGCTGATCCTCAAGTGGCTGATTTAGCTGATCCAATTGGTCAAATTGATCAATTTGTTGATGAACTTGCTCATTAACTTGTTGGTCATACAAGGCAAAAGTGGTTAGATCGACCCCCAAGGCCAGGCGAATTTCCTCCAAGGCAAACCCAATCACCTGTTCCTTGGATCCATGTATGCTTTTACGAATTTCCGTTGAAAGGGTGTTAATCAGCCGCTCCCGTCCCACCTGTCGTTGCAAACAGTGCTGGGAATCCCGCAAGGCCTGTTCCACCTGCTTCAGGGCTGCAATGTTGCGGGCCACGTTGGACAGATATTCCACCTGTCCATTGCGCCCATAATGCACCAGGGCCACTTGGGACACAGGAATCGGATTCCCGGTTCGATCGCAAAATAAGCCTTCCCCTTGCCACACGCCTTCCTGCAACAACTGGGGAAACTGTTCTTGAATCAGGTTTCGCTCTGAAGGGTGCAGCAACTGGGCAATGTTCAAGCGCAAAATTTCCTCGGCGCTGTAGCCCAACATGGCGCAACCGGCGGGGTTGACATAGGTTAAGTTGCCGTGAATGTCGGTGGTTCCCACAAAGTCCGTGGTCGCCTCCAAAATGGCTAACAGGCGCTGTTGTTCCCGTTCAATTTGCTTGCGCTCCGTGGTGTCGATCGCCACCAACAGCAATCCGGTAATTGCGCCTGTGTGATCTCGCAGGGGCGTTTTGGCCACATCAAAATCACGCAATTCGCCGGCCGCATTGGGAAACTGCTCTTCAACCTGAATCGTTTTCCCGAGAGTAAGGCAGCGTTGATCGGACAGCAGACAAACGCGGCAGGACTCTTCTCCCAGCACGTCTTGATAGTGATTGGCCGCCAGCAGGGTGGATTCTTCGATGCCAAAGGTTTGACAGAGGGGGCGATTTGCCAAGCGCACTCGTCCTTGGGCATCCGTGAGCCAAATCAGCAGTGGGGCCGTGTCCAGCACGGTGCGCAGGGTACGCTCCTGTTCCATCAGGCGAATTTCGGCCTGTTTGCGTTCAGTGATGTCCGTGTCCACCCCCACCCACTCGCGGATGGTTCCATCGGCTTCCAGGACGGGCACACCCCGCACCACCATATGGCGATATTCACCATCGGCGCGGCGCAACCGATGCTCAATTTTGTAGGGCTGGCGTTGTTGTCGGGCCGTTTGCCAAGCATCCTGGGTATAGCCGAGATCGTCGGGGTGAACAGCCATCAGCCATCCTCGGCCGCAATAGTCCGCGAAGGATTGGCCGGTGAAGTGGGCCCAGTGGGGCATGGGTTCGGTGACTTCTCCATCGGCATTGGTACGCCAGAGGGTTTGGCCCATGGCTTCCACAAGGCAGCGATAGCGTTCTTCACTTTGGCGCAGGCGATCTTCGGCCAGGATGCGGGCAGTGATGTCGGTGGCAATGGACAGACAGCCAATCATGTCTCCTTGTTCGTTGCGAAGGGGGGCGTTTTGCCACTCGCAAAGGATGATGCGACCGTCGCGGGTGCGGTTGTAGTTGCGGAACCGACTGCCACCACGACCGGTCATCAGATCGGCAATCAGGGCATAGACTTTGGGCTGTTCGTTTTCGGGCAGGATTCGATCGAACGGTTGATTGATCATGTCTTCGGCGGTGTAGCCGAAGAGTTCGGTGGCAGCACGGTTCCAGGTGATGATTCGCCCATCGGAGAGCCACTCAATGATGGCAACGGGGATGCGTTGCACCAGGGATGACCAGCGCTTTTTCGAGGACTGAAGGGCCTGTTCGGTGGCTTTGCGATCAGTTACGTCAAAAATCACCCCATCTAGCCACATCAGTTGTCGGTTGTGGTTGAAGCTGGGTTGTCCCTGTTCCACCACCCAACGCAGTTCGCCGCTGACGTGGCCGAGCCGGTACTCGACGCGGTAGGGTTGCTGCTGGGCGATCGCGGCTTGGATTTCCGTCCACACCCGATCGCGGTCTTCGGGGTGAGTGAGGTCTTGCAGGGTGCGATTGCGATATTGAACGAAGGTTTCGGCTCGGTGACCGGTGAGATGTTCGATCGCTTCGCTGGCAAACAACAACGTCCGTTCCCGATCGCCCAAACAGCGATAGATCACGCCGGGGACGTTGGCCACCATGGTGCGGAAACGCTCGTTGTTGTCCCGCAAGGCGGTGTCGGCCTGTTCTTGGGCCAAGCGCAGCACGCGCCGCTCGGTAATGTCTTGGGCAACGGCGTAGATCAGATCCTGGGCCCGATCCCAGAAGAAATTCCAGCGAAACCAACGATAGGTACCGTCTTTGCGTCGGTAGCGATTTTCCAGAACGCGGGTGGGGGTTCCTTGGGGTGAAAAGTGAATTTCTGCCTGGGTGCGGGTGCGATCATCCGGGTGAACGTAATCGATGAAAGGCCGCCCGATCGCCTCTTCCCGCCAGCCCAAAACTTGATCCCAGGTTTCATTGAGAAACTGAAATTCCCCTTGACCGTTAATGGTGCAAAGACAACTGCCCGATTGGATAAAGAGCTGTTTCCAGGCTTGCTCCATCACCACTCGATCGCTCACCACCCGCAGGGAAATGCAAACCAGGTTGTGCCCGGCATCATTCGGACCAAGGCCGCCATTACCCCAGGGAGCCACCTCCCATTCCAACCAAAGGCCCGGATGGGGTGACCGTTCCAGCCAGTGGGGTTGTTCTGAACGCACGGCCTGACCCTGGCTGGCTCGGGCAATGGCCGGTTGCCAAAGGGCAGCCAGTTCTGGACAAAGGGTCATGACCGATTGGCCAGGGGTGGCTTCCGGCAGCGATAGCGCCGTTAACCAGGCCGGACTGGCGGCCCAATAGCTCCCTTGGCCATCCACCAGGGCGATCGGCAGGGGCAACCCGGCCACAAGCTGTTGTAAAGCTGCCTCAGGGGTTGCGGGAGGTTCCAACGGTTGCGAAGTCGCCGTCACGCAGCCCCCATCGCCACCGGCGGGTTGCGGATCGCTAGATTGCGGAGCGTCGGGGTTGGTCATGGGTGGAAATCTCGGAAGGCAGGCGAAAAAGGCGAACAAAAACGGGCAGGCAAAGGACGGCATGAGCGGCCAACGTCAACCTCTGTCGCGCAAGCCCCAGCAGCGATCGCTAGGATTGGGTCTAGCATAGAAAAGCTCGCAGGGATTGCCAGTGATCCGCAACCTTGCTGCTTTGGTTCCTGCTGCTCTAGTCCCTGCACCGCCAGCCGTCATGAAAAGTTTTTTACAACAAACAATCGCGAGCATTCTGGGAACATTGGTGGGCCTCACGATCTTCGCAGGTGGCAGCCTCCTGGGACTCATTGGTTTGATTACTTTTTTGGCGGCCCTGTCCAGTTCCTCGGAGCCGGTGGCCCTCAAGGGGCGATCGATGTTGGCGTTGGATCTGTCGCTGGCGATTCGGGATGAGCCGGGCCAGGCAGAGGACTCGATCGATCGCTGGCTCAGCGATCGCCCTCGAACCATTCCCCTCAGAGTGTTGCTAGACACCTTGGCCCAGGCAGCCAAGGACCGCCAAATTACCGGTCTTTACCTTTACGACAGTGCCGGAACGGGTCCGATCGCGGGCTATGCCACCCTCCGGGAAGTGCGGGAAGCCATTCTGGAGTTTCGGAAAAAGAAGCCTGTCATTGCCTATGGCACGGATTGGGACGAGCGTACCTATTACCTAACATCTGCCGCCAATGAAACGCGGTTGCATCCGGCGGGAGGGCTGGAGTTCAACGGGTTGGCCGCCGAAAGTACCTTTTGGAGCGGGGCCCTTGAAAAATACGGCATTGGGGTGCAGTTTGTGCGGGCCGGCAAGTTCAAGTCGGCGGTGGAACCCTTTGCCCGTCGAGATTTCAGCCCTGAAAACCGGGCCCAAACGGCAGCCCTGCTTCAGGATTTGTGGCAAACGGTGCTGACGGCGACGGGCCAAAGTCGCAAACAGTCGATCGCCCAGTTGCAAGCGATCGCCGATCAGGGAGGATTGTTGCGCTCCGATCAGGCGGTGAAGCTGGGTTTGGTCGATCGCCTGGCCTATGACGACCAAGTGATTGAACGGGTGCTGAAGCTGGCTGATCGGGAAGACAACAAGCCCACCTTCCAACGGGTTGCGGTGGCTGACTATGCGCGTCAAGTGGGAACCGTGGAAGCGGCCCAAAGCAAATTGGGCGATCGGCGCAAAAACGCAACGGGCCAAGAAATTGCCTTGCTCTATGCCACGGGTACGATGGTGACCCAAACCACAGACGGCGAGCGGGATGCGATGAATGGCACCGTGATCGCCACGGAACTGCGGAAGTTGCGCAAAAACGAGGATGTTAAGGCGATCGTTTTGCGAATTGACAGTCCCGGCGGCAGCGCCACCGCCGCTGACATCATTGCTCGGGAGGTGTCCTTGGCGGCTAAAGACAAGCCGGTGATTGTCTCCATGGGAGATGTGGCCGCCTCTGGAGGCTATTGGATTGCTGCGCCGGCCACGGAGATTTGGGCGGAACCCACCACCATTGCCGGGTCGATCGGGGTTTTTGGCCTGCTGCCCAATATCCAAAAACTGGGCGAGAACAATGGGGTGAATTGGGATTCGGTCACCACAGCTCCCTTTGCCAACATTGGCTCCGTGACCCGCAGCAAAACGCCTGCCGAGCTGGCCCTGCTGCAATCGTCGGTGGACTGGACTTACGATCGATTTTTGGATCATGTGGCCCAATCGCGATCGATCGATCGGGCCAAGGTGGAAGAGTTGGCCCAGGGGCGAATTTGGTCGGGCAAAGCCGCAGCGGACTTGGGCTTGGTCGATCAGTTGGGGGGGTTAGATCAGGCGATCGCCGCCGCCGCCAAGGCCGCCAAGCTGGGGAAAGACTGGGTATTGGCGGAATATCCACGCCGGGAACCCTTTGGCCTCAGTTGGTTAGAGGACAAGAGCCAAGCCCTTTGGAGTCGGTTGGGCTGGAGCCAGTCCCCCTTGATTGCGCGATCGCTGGCTCAGTTACCGTCGCAATTGTGGCTCTTGAATGACGATCCCCGATCGACCTACGTTTGGTGGCCCGATCGGCTGGAAATTCGCTAGGCAAGCCACCGTTAACCGGCCAGATCACCGGGAAAATCATTAATCAGGCAAATCATTAACCGGGAAAATAACTAACCGGGAAAATAACTAACCGGGAAAATAACTAACCAAGAAAATCATTAACCGGGAAAATCATCGGGAAGCAGCCCCAGCAACCTTGCCACCCAACGGCTCAACTTCAACATTTTGTTGCTAACTGCAACCGAGACAGGCATCTGCACAGGCAGCCCGCGATCGAGATGGAATAATGGAGCCGGGCTAGGCAGCCCGCCCCAAGCGGGAGGCCGCCACAAGCGAACACCAAAAAGGGCGAGCGAGAAGCATGAAGGGGCGCGCGTTTTTTTCAATTTTGGCGGCGATCGCAATTTCGCTGGTGGCGGCCGGGGCCGCCGGAGCTGTTTGGATTGCCACCCACAGCCCCCTGGGCTTGTTGGACGGTGTGGCTAATGCTCAGCCCGAAGCCGCTGTGATGATCCCCAAACAGGCTCCGGCCATGGTTTCGTTGTTGGTGAATCCCGATCGCGTGGAGGCCCTGCGCCAAGCGATCGCGCCCTTGGGTCGGCGGAGGGCGGCTCGTCACGAATGGCAACAGGCCCGCGATGCCTGGCTCACCCGTAGCGGCCTAACCTACGATCGCGATGTGCAGCCCTGGCTGGGGGATGAAGTGACCCTGGCGGTGACCACCGTGGACATCGATCGCGATCCCAACAATGGCCGGGAGCCGGGCTATTTGCTGGCGGCGGCCGCCAACGATCCCGATCGGGCCCGGGAATTCTTGCAACTGTTCTGGCAAAAACAAGCCCTGAACGGCATTAACCTGATTTTTGAGCAATACAAGGGCGTAAAAATCGTCCATGGGGAAGCGTTGGATCTGATTCCGCGCGGTTGGGCCAAACGCCTGGCCCAGGGTGGCCGAGTTTCGACCCAAACGGACTTGGCCACAGCCCTGGTGGCCGATCGCTTCGTGCTGGCCGCCAATGATCCCAAAGTCCTGCGGGATGCTATCAACAACATCCAAGCGGCTGACCTGAGCCTGTTGCGGGAACCAGACTATCAACGGGAATTGGCAGCGCTCCCACCCGATCGACTGGCGATCGCCTACGTGAACCCCACGGCCTTGGGCGAACTCCTAGAACCCGCCACCGCCACCCGCCGCCGATCAAAAGCACTGTTACCCGCCGAGTGGTTGGCTGCGCTGCCGGCCCACAGCGCCACCCTGTCCCTGAAGGCCGAGCGATCGGGCTTGGTCACCGAGGCCGCTTGGGTGGCGGCCGATGGTCTGGCCCTGGTGGCGGCCGAATCTCCCCTCACGGAACCCGCCACCGCCACCCGCTATTTACCCAGCACCGCCACCATTGCCCTCAGCGGCACAAACCTGCAACAACTCACCGAACAGTGGCAGCAAATTTTGGGCGACGGCCCCATCGCCCAGGCGATCGCCCCGCTACTGAGTCAGGTGGAAACCACTTCGGGGCTAAATTTGCAAAACGATCTTTTGGCTTGGAACACCGAAGATTTTGCCCTGGGCTTAATTCCTGTGGAAGTGGGCGATCGGGCAGCGGAACGGGCCTTGGGTGAATTTCCCGGCGATTGGGTCTTTGTGGCCCACCGCAACCCCAAAACCACCGCCGCGCTCGATCGGATTGATGCCCTGGCCAAACAACAGGGCCTGACCCTCGGAACCCTGAACTTGGACAGCGACCAACTAGCCACCGTTTGGACGCAACTGATCGCACCATCCAGCGCCGGCCTAATGGGTTGGCGCAATGCGGGTCAAGTTAGCACCCAAGTGCAAGGGGCCCGGGCCACGGTGGGAGACTACGAAATTTTGGCCACCTCCGTTCCCGCCTTGGCCGCAGCAGTGCAAGCGGGGCGCGATGAAACGGCCTCCCTCCTGGGTGATCACCTCTGGCAATCCGTTGTCACCACCCTACCTGTCCCCAACGATGGCAACGTTACCCTGAGTTGGCCCGCTGCCCGCCCAGTGGTGCGCCGCTTGATCCCCCTGTTCCGGTTGGTGGAAGTGCCCCTGCGGCCCCTGTTCGATCGCCTCGATCGCCTGAGTTTCACCAGCGAAGGCGGCCCTGAAAATCTTCGCCGCTTCTCTTTGTTTGCCCACTGGACGAGCTGGTAACCCGATCGGGCAGGTCGCAGCCCAATCTCGCATTGGTCTTGTCTCGAAACCCAGTCCCCGAGCAACGGCCAATCAGCCAAGAAGCAAAAATCAAC
The DNA here is from genome assembly GCF_043235035.1 of Limnothrix redekei LRLZ20PSL1. NCBI lineage: Bacteria > Bacillati > Cyanobacteriota > Cyanophyceae > Pseudanabaenales > Pseudanabaenaceae > Limnothrix > Limnothrix redekei. The sequence continues at coordinate 134,453 of NZ_JAZAQF010000021.1, forward strand.
GCGAGAAAATCAACACCGAAAAATCAACACAATAAAACCATGGAGGGGCGATCGAACTAATCGATCGCCCCTCCTCTTTTCATTGAGTCAATTACTCATTACACCTCGTTCACGAAAACCCCTTTCCTCCAGATCGGCCGATCAACGATCATTTTGTAGTGGCGTGGCTGCCTTAATTCGCTGGGTTAAATGATATGGCTGTTACCGTCACCTGATCGTTAATCAGCAAGATGCTCAAGCCCCTTGTTACCACGACTGGCTCCGCAACTTTGACCCAGCCTTTTAAGCCTGTCGCGCTAGTAGGTTGGGTTGAGGCACGAAACCCAACAACAGCAAGGTTCGTAGTGATCAAGTTGGGTTTCGCAAAGCTCAACCCAACCTACCGGAGAACTACCGGAGAACCAAGCATTTGAGCGTTTTGTCAGTCAATCAGTAATCTTGGAAAGGGATTTAGGATCAAAATCGTGATTGATGCAAGAGGTCTATTGATTCAATCAACCCGCGCTCACTCAACCCGCAAATTGCCCTAGGACAACGCTTCTAGATAATCCCGTACCTGGTTGCGATGGCGCGGTTGGCGCAGTTTTTGCAAGGCCTTCGCCTCAATTTGCCGCACCCGCTCCCGTGACAAGTCCAGCGCCCGCCCAATTTCCGCCAAGGAATAGGGGCTGCTGTGACCCAAGCCAAACCGCATTTGAATTACATCCCGCTCACGGCTGGTCAGTTGTGCCAACAGTTGTTGCAAATCCCGTTGCAACGACTCCCGCATCAAGTTCTCTTCCGGCGAAGCACTATCCGCCTCCAGCAAATCCCCCAACTCGGTGTCCTTATCCTTGCCTACCTTCGTTTCCAGCGACACGGCCCGGGGCACGCGCATCAACACCTCGCGCACCTGGGCGGGAGTCATATCCAACTCAGCCGCCACATCATCAAGGGTGGCCGTGCGGCCCTTGGCTTGGGAAATTTTCCGTTGGGCCTTCTTGATTTTGTTCAGCTTCTCGGTGATATGCACCGGTAGCCGAATGGTGCGGCTTTGGGTGGCGATCGCCCGAGTAATGCCTTGGCGAATCCACCAATAGGCATAGGTGCTGAAGCGATAACCCTTGGTGGGATCAAACTTTTCAACGGCCCGCTCCAGGCCCAGAGTTCCTTCTTGAATCAAATCCAGCAGTTCCAAACCACGGTTTTGATACTTCTTGGCCACGGACACCACCAGGCGCAGGTTGGCCTTGATCATCCGCTCCTTGGCCCGCGTACCTTGGGTTTGGATTTCTTCCAACTCCGCCAGGGTCAGTTGGGCAACGGCGGCCCAGCGATTTTTGCCCTTGTTTAAATCGGTCTTCAGTTCCGGCACGGTCACACCGGCTTCGCGGGCCCAACGCTCGATCGAGGGGCGATGGCCCAGGGTGGCGCAAAGGCGATCGCGCACAGCCACCAAGTTCACCAACCGTTCCAGTTGCGGTTCCTCGGGGCAGGCGGCCGTTTCCCGCAGACGCAACAGTTGCATATATCGCTGCACCTTTTGGGCTTCGGTCACTTCCTCGTCCCGACCCAACAGACGCACACGCCCAATCTCTTGGAGATACAGCCGCACGAGATCGGTGGTTCTGCGACGATCGCGCCGGCCATCCTGGGCCAAGGCCGCCTTCACATCTTCATCATCTTCCTCAAGGCGATCGGCCCCGAGGTCATCTGTGCCCAAATCCTCAGCACTCAAATCATCTACGCCCAAATCTTCAACCTCAAATCCTGAGCCACTCAGTTCATTTTCCAGAGTCGTTTCATCAAAATCCTGGTCTCCGGAATCAAGGGATTCTTCGGAGTGGTCTTCTTGCTCATCCAGCAGGCCACTGGACAACTCAGGCGACAAATCGATCGGCGATTTACTAAAGAATTGATCTGAATCGAAAAAGTTGATAGGCATAGCAGTCATAGTCTCTACCGCTCCGAAGATGCGCATGAATCAAGCGAGTCCAACACCCTCAATGCGCCAGTTGCTGCATAGCTATCGATCTATCGCCGCATGGGTTCGTTTTTAAGCCTGGATCGCCAGTGCGCGCGGCCGGAATAGGGATCGATGGGAAGCTGCCCTGATGCTAACTATCGTAGTGAGGCTCCTCTGAATGCTCAGTGACCGAAGCGGCGTTCTCGAACAATCTTCGTCACGGAGCGCTAGTTAGCCGGATCGCCATTACGGTCAATAATCGATCGCCATCCTGTGTGATCTCGATCGCTGGTAGGAACCTCCGTCCACAAATTCACCCCTAAGATGTAGTTATCGTGAATTGTTCCCGGGATGACTGTCTCCCAAGAATGTCTTAAGACTTCTTTGGATTTTGTCTGAACTTTTACAAAAAAAGATAAATTTTGTAAATTGCAATACCAGCGATTTTAGGAATTAATGCTGATCAACTATCAATTAAAGACCAATGTCCATAACCCTGAAATTCGATCGAGCCATAGGGGTTAAGACTCTGATTTCATCCAATTGTCAGTGATGAATCAATGGATGATTGATAAATTGCTCCTTGATTATCGATTGATGATGATTCTCAATTTCACAAGACTGCATTAACTTATATGAACTTACTTTGACTGACACTATCAGGGTTATGGATTTTTGTATTGATTTTTAACTACTTTTTATCAGGCTGCAAAGAACTCCCTACCCAAAAATCATGGGAGCATCTCGCTCCAGATGCCCCCATGAGTCACCTCTCTCCAGGGGTGATCAGACTCGTTGGGCGATCGATGACGGGTGGACATTGCCCACCCTGCAACCTGCTCAACCCGAGCTGATGATTCCGTAACTCGGCAATAACTTAACGTGAATTCGGGTTAAGCAGGGAGTTCAATGCCTAGTGTCGCTAGGTCAAGAGTGGGCTTCTTGGGCTGATGGCAGTAAGCAATCAGCCCACTGAGCAAATGCACAAAGCCACTGACTGGACTGCG
>NZ_JAZAQF010000004.1:0-328 GCF_043235035.1 Limnothrix redekei LRLZ20PSL1
AGTATCGGTGATTCTCAGTCGGTGAAAACCACGGAAAAAAGGGGGTGGTCTACGGCTTCGATGGTGGCAAAAAGGTTAAGGGACGTAAACGCCACATTATCGTTGACTCGCAAGGGTTCCTAATGGGCGTGTTGGTGACTGAAGCGAATGCCTCTGAGCGATTGGGAGGGATTGTGGTGTTAGGGGAAGTGAAAGAGAAGCTACAGCCTTTGCCTATAACGAATGGCACGATATAATTATCAGTGTAGTGAAGTTATCGTCAGGAAAACTCATGAGTCTTTATTCGCTGGACTTGCGCCGAAAAATCGTAGAAGCTTACGAGAAGGGA
>NZ_JAZAQF010000055.1:0-300 GCF_043235035.1 Limnothrix redekei LRLZ20PSL1
AAACAACAGGCACTATTGCATCATTTGAACTGGGACAACGGGATCTGAGCGATCGCTTCTTAATCCCTGAAAAGCTCTACGGTAGAGAAGCCGAAGTTAAAACTTTACTCAAGTCTTTTGAGCGAGTTTCCCAAGGCGCATCAGAACTGATGCTAGTAGCGGGATTTTCGGGGATTGGGAAAACGGCTGTTGTAAATGAAGTCCATAAGCCAATCACTCAGCAGAAGGGCTATTTCATTAAAGGGAAGTTCGACCAATTCAATCGCAACATTCCCCTATCAGCATTCGTGCAAGCTTTGC
>NZ_JAZAQF010000073.1:0-258 GCF_043235035.1 Limnothrix redekei LRLZ20PSL1
GTGGCTGATCATCGCGCCTAACGATAAATGGGCGCTGCTGGTCTACTCCCACGCCAATGGATGGGAAGTAAAGGGGCCGGCCGATAGCTCAGACAAGATCGCGATCGCTGACACAATCCAACACTTCATCGTTGCCATCAGCGCCTATGAAACCCGCGTCAAAGAATCCAAAAGATATTGATCTGAAGGACTTCAGCCCATCCCTGCCCTGGGTTGTCTACCGGTTGGGCCGTCCCAACCGCCACGGCCAGCGGTCGC
>NZ_JAZAQF010000005.1:0-255 GCF_043235035.1 Limnothrix redekei LRLZ20PSL1
TAGCTCTCGCAACCGGGCGATTCATCCCAACCCAAAAACCGCTTTCGTCAATGAAGACAAGCCTTTCAGCTTCCACCTTCAAAATTCGCTGCCAGTAGTCTACACGCTCTGCTTGCACTTCTGCCGTAATTATTTTCTTGCTCCTGTAAGTTTTTTTTGAGGCTGATGTCATGTTGCTTTAAAAATCGATGCATCATGCTTGTGTTAGAACTGACACCCAATTTTTCTTGGACTTCTTCGCAGTACTCTCGCAAT
>NZ_JAZAQF010000015.1:0-255 GCF_043235035.1 Limnothrix redekei LRLZ20PSL1
CGATCTTCCGGTTCCTGCTGTTCCTGCAAGGGTTCCACAACTGGACGCTGAATCCGTTCCACATGATGGGTGTCGCCGGGATTCTGGGCGGTGCTTTGCTGTGCGCCATTCACGGTGCGACGGTAGAGAACACCCTGTTCCAAGATGGCGAAAAGGCGAACACCTTTGGCGCATTTGAGCCGACCCAAGCCGAAGAAACCTACTCGATGGTGACGGCGAACCGATTCTGGTCGCAAATCTTCGGGATTGCGTTCT
>NZ_JAZAQF010000068.1:0-254 GCF_043235035.1 Limnothrix redekei LRLZ20PSL1
CGATCGCATCGAGATCCACTTCCAATTCCCGCTCGGTTCGCTGGTTGTTGCGCCAAATTTGCCAGCCGGCCAAGCCCGCCAGCCCACCGGAAGCCACCGCCCCCAATGCATCGCCTTGGCTAATTTGACGTGAATTCGGGTTAAGCAGGGAGTTCAATGCCTAGTGTCGCTAGGTCAAGAGTGGGCTTCTTGGGCTGATGGCAGTAAGCAATCAGCCCACTGAGCAAATGCACAAAGCCACTGACTGGACTGCG
>NZ_JAZAQF010000084.1:0-250 GCF_043235035.1 Limnothrix redekei LRLZ20PSL1
AGATGACAGTGATTAGTGCAATTAGGCGATCAGGAGTTGTAGCAATCAAAGGCTTGAAAGGCTCCATGAAAAAGGAAGACTTTTTGGAGTTTGTCAAAGTCAACTTGGCACCGCAGCTCAAAGTAAGAGCTAATTTATAAAGAGAAGCTAAAGCCGACTTGGCAGCTCTAAATCCGGTTTTAGGCTAGACCTACCCGAAGCATCACCCAGCTCATGAGTCGTCTCCCGGTCATTGCCAATCCTACCCGCA
>NZ_JAZAQF010000040.1:0-249 GCF_043235035.1 Limnothrix redekei LRLZ20PSL1
GAGCAAGGACTATGAGTTGTATTCGGAGACGAGTGAAGGGATGATCTATGGCTGCTTAATGCATTTGATGGTGAGAAGATTGGCTGCTCTAGATGCTTAATAATTGATTTATAAATCAGCTCTAAGTGATGTGGTTATCATGGACAACTTAAACTCTCATCATCGTCCAGAGGTAAGAGAAATGATAGAAGCAGTAGGAGCAACGGTAGGATATCTGCCAGTGTATTCACCAGACTTTAATCCTATAGA
>NZ_JAZAQF010000085.1:0-247 GCF_043235035.1 Limnothrix redekei LRLZ20PSL1
CGATCGCATCGAGATCCACTTCCAATTCCCGCTCGGTTCGCTGGTTGTTGCGCCAAATTTGCCAGCCGGCCAAGCCCGCCAGCCCACCGGAAGCCACCGCCCCCAATGCATCGCCTTGGCTAATTTGCCAAGCGGCGCTGGCCAAACCCACCAAGGCCGCCCCTTGATACCAGTTGGGTTCAACCCAGCGCACCCCCATTACCCAACAGGATTGGCGCAACATCAACAAATCTCGCTGGGGTCGGGG
>NZ_JAZAQF010000056.1:0-244 GCF_043235035.1 Limnothrix redekei LRLZ20PSL1
ACCGGGCGATTCATCCCAACCCAAAAACCGCTTTCGTCAATGAAGACAAGCCTTTCAGCTTCCACTTTCAAAATTCGCTGCCAGTAGTCTACACGCTCTGCTTGCACTTCTGCCGTGATTATTTTCTTGCTCCTGTAAGTTTTTTTTGAGGCTGATGTCATGTTGCTTTAAAAATCGATGCATCATGCTTGTGTTAGAACTGACACCCAATTTTTCTTGGACTTCTTCGCAGTACTCTCGCAAT
>NZ_JAZAQF010000041.1:0-217 GCF_043235035.1 Limnothrix redekei LRLZ20PSL1
CGCTCCAGATTGTCTGCCCGCTCCCCTCGGATGCGATCGTTGTAGGCCAGTCCCAGGTTGTTTTGAGTCGCTGCCCAATCTTCAGGAAGGGCATCGCGGGTTCTGACTTCCAGCGCCCGTTCGTAGGCGGTGATTGCCCGCTCCAGATTGTCTGCCCGCTCCCCTCGGATGCGATCGTTGTAGGCCAGTCCCAGGTTGTTTTGAGTCGCTGCCCAAT
>NZ_JAZAQF010000033.1:0-215 GCF_043235035.1 Limnothrix redekei LRLZ20PSL1
GGCTGCTAGTCTCGTTAATTGTTCCAACACCTCTATAGTTTCTGTTCTGAATTTCCACAAAAAGATTTTTAACTGTGACCACATCATTTCTATAGGATTAAAGTCTGGTGAATACACTGGCAGATATCCTACCGTTGCTCCTACTGCTTCTATCATTTCTCTTACCTCTGGACGATGATGAGAGTTTAAGTTGTCCATGATAACCACATCACTTA
>NZ_JAZAQF010000049.1:0-131899 GCF_043235035.1 Limnothrix redekei LRLZ20PSL1
GATTGAGCAAGGACTATGAGTTGTATTCGGAGACGAGTGAAGGGATGATCTATGGCTGCTTAATGCATTTGATGGTGAGAAGATTGGCTGCTCTAGATGCTTAATAATTGATTTATAAATCAGCTCTTAGAGGATGTTTGAAAAGTATCTTTTGGCCCGTGCCAAGCACCAATAATTGTGGGGGCAAGGGGCTTAGGGCCTGTCGTCATTTCCTAGGATCAGGCGGAAACGATTGACTTTCCATGTCCCAGTCGTTGTAGCAAGGGGCCTGAGCATCTTGTCCCCCACGATCTGCCAACGACGGAATCAAGGTTTCAGGCTAGTTTGACGACACACCCTAAACCCCTTGTCTACGTCGATCACTGGAGCGGACAGAGTAGCAATTTTGGCTTTTCAGACATCCTCTTAGACTAATTAGCTTTTATTTTTTAATTGATTATCTAAAATAATCGATCCTCGAAATCAATAACAAGCTCCAAAAAATGATTCGATGGGTAACCGAAAGTTATAAGATGCAAGGCTACCGATGATAAAACACAGCCTCCACAGTCAAAAATCAGTTTGACAATCTCTATCCATACATTGGTGAATATTTGCGATTCATCAGTCAGCACATTCACAAATCAACACAGTCACAAGTAAAAACATCACAGGTCAGCTTAAAAAGCAATGGAGATCTCCCTGAAATTTCATTGGGCGATCGCCTGGTTGTGGTTTTTACTTAACAAAAGTTCAAAATCAATGACACAAGAAACGATCGTGACCCGAAGCAAACAACCTTGGGGTAATCGTTGGCTCACATGGATTTTAGCCATGCTGGTTGGTGTAGGGGTTGTTCTCCGATTTAGCCATCTCGAAACGAAAGTGTATTGGGGTGATGAAGTATTCACCTCCTTTCGGATTGCGGGCTACACCCTCGCGGAAGTCAACAGGGAACTGCTGGATGAGCGCCCTCGCACTGTGGCTGAACTGCAAGCCACCTATCAGCAACCCCATGCACAGCGATCGATGAATGACACCATTCGATCGCTCGCGGAAGACGATCCTCAACACCCTCCTTTTTTCTATATATTCGCCAGGGTTTGGGAACAAATTTTAGGCAGTGAATTGGGCACAAAACGCGCTTTTGCAGCTTTTTGTAGCCTTTTGCTGATTCCAGCATCGGCCGGCATTGCTGTGGAATTGTTTGGTAGTCAATTGGCTGGCTGGATTGCGGCGGCCATGGTTTCCCTATCGCCATTTCACTTACTTTATGCCCAAGAAATGCGGGAGTATGGCCTTTGGGCAGCCATGATTGCTCTCTCCGGTTGGCTACTTTTGCGGGCACTCAGAACGGGTGGTGCTTGGGCTTGGGTTGGTTGGAGCTTGTCGCTCACTCTGTTGCTCTATACCCATCTGTTTTCAGTCTTAATTGCTGGGGGATATTGCTTGGTTGCAACCTATTGGCTCTGGCGATCGAGTCAGTCTGTTTCGGCTGATCAATCTACTCTCACTCGATCATCTTCTGCGGCCAATCCATCCGCAATAACCGAGCAGGTTGCTCTAGCAAATTCCCCCCCAGCTCCACTGCCCAGGCAATGGCAATCCTTTGGAATCAGTACCTTCAGTGCTGGTGTTTTATTTTTGCCTTGGATCGTTGCCACCCTCCAAAATCTCAGCACCATTTCTCGCACCAATGGATTCACTGCCCAAGCCGTTTCTTTCAACACATTGCTTTATAACTGGTGGCTGAATTTGGCCCGACCATTTGCAGATTGGGAGCCAACAGGACAGATTTTGAGCAACCCGATCGCAGCTCAGGCAACTGTCTTGGGTATTGCAATTTTGGTGGCCATCAGTTTTTGGAACTTGGCTTATCGTCAACCGCTGTTGAGTCGGTTGTTGTTGTGGGCAATGATGGGATCGCAGGGCTTGGCATTGGTGATTTTAGATCTCAGTCAAGGAGGATTTCGATCGACCATTATTCGCTATCTTGCGCCTTGTTATCTGGGCTTGCAACTGACCATTACGGGCTATTTGTCAACGCTGTTATTGTCAAAAACAATTCCCGATCGTCCTGATCAGCAAGCTCATCATTCATCCAAATTTTTGTTCATCAAGCAGAACATTGATCAGAGCATTCATCACATGCATCGGCGGCTCATTGCCTATAGCCTTTTGGCTATACTTTTGACTGCAGGTGGCAGTTCTTGCGCCATGATTCTGACTGCCAATACTTGGTGGAACAAACAAGGGAGCTATGCAATTCCTCCCTTGGCTCAAGTCATCAAGGACTATGAATCACCTTGGATTATTGCTTACGACACCATGCCGCGCATGTTCTCCCTCAGCTATCACCTCAATTCTCGGGTCGTGATGCAATTTATACATGCTCAATCACCTGTGAATGTGCCCCCCAATTATGATCTTCTGTTGTTTCGCAGTTCCCTTGAGGTGCGCGATCGACTGCAACGTTCTGGCTGGCAGCTCGATCGCCAATTTCAAACCAACACCATCTATCCCTATTTATCTCCCCTGAACGAACAGGCTCAGCTTTGGCTGGATTCGGCACAGCGCAATTCCTTGCTTCCTTAAATGGGCTTTCAACTGACCAAATCTTGATTGAGCACGATCAAACTCGATCAGTCTCAATGAATCTCGATCCATTCCGACCCATCCAGACAAATCGAAATTCATTGGGATTGATCCGACCCAGCAGCATCAGGTTAAGGGGAAATTTACCGGATTCAGCCTGTGTCGCCTGTCTAGTTAGTTATCAGTAATTTTGAAAGATAATTAAACCCAAGGAGGTGAATTAGTGCTAGAACAAATTTAGAGCGTTGCAGGAAGCTTCTATGCGATCGACTACCATTTAGTCCACAATGGAGAAGGTGCTCAGTTTGTTCTTTGTTTTTTTCGATTCGGATCGCCCTCGAATTCAACTGCCTCGTAATGTATAAAAAAGCTCTTTGCTATCACGGAAATAACGATTAAATGGAAATTGATAGCCACTTTGATAAAATTATCAGCGAGAATTGATACAACTCCTTTGCCCTAGATTTGCAGAACTCTTGGGCTGTTCCAGTCAGCAGCAGCGGATCCAGGAAAAAATCGGTGAAAAAACTTGAATCTCAAATGACGACGATCGACTCATTTTCTTAAAGATAGTAAGGCGCTGATAGTTGCATAATCTTTCAAGGAATTAAACTTCCAAGGAATTAGTAGTCATGAAGCCTATTCTCAGCTTGCTATTGTTTCAAGCCTCAGATGAGGATGTTTTATCGATTATTCGAGAACTCTATCATCATCACTTTAATTTAAGTTGGAAGTGGGTTAAAAACACCAAGCAATTACAAATCGCTTTGGCGAAACAGTCATGGGATTTAATTATTTCTAATCATCAAAATCCTGGATTAAGTGCCTTCGATGTGCTTAAAATCTTGCAATCATCCAAACGTGATATACCGCTGATTGTTATTTCAGAGGCGATCGAGGATAGTCTAGCCGTTGACCTCATGCAGGCGGGCGCGGTGGACTGTTTTGTTAAGGGAAATACAACCCGTCTCCCGGAAGTGATCCGTCGCGAAATTCGCGAAGTCCAAATTCGCAGGGAACAACGCTTAGGGGCATCCCAATTAGAAGCAGTTCAAGAGCGGTTGCAATTGGCGATCGAAAGTTCAGGGTTGGGATTGTGGGATTGGTTTATCGATCGCGGCGAGGTCACTCTCAACGAACGTTGGGCTGAGATGATTGGCTACACCCTCGAAGAACTGACCCCCATTCAATTAGGAACCTGGCAAAAATACACCCACCCTGAAGATTGGCCGAAGGCAGTCTCGGCGTTGGACAGCCATTTTCAGAATCAAACCAGCGCCTATGAATGTGAATTGCGAATGCGCCATCGATCGGGGCACTGGGTTTGGGTGCTAGCAAGGGGCAAAGTTGTTGAGCGCGATGCAACGGGTCGTCCTCTGCGGATCACAGGAACACATCTAGATATTACAGAGCGCAAAGAATCTGAATCCTTGCTCAGCAAACGGGAGCGTTATCTAACCGCAATTGTTGAGATCCAAAAGCAGCTTTTATCCAACCACACGGATCAGAATATCTATCAAATAATTTTGGAAATTTTGGGCCCAATTGCCGGAGCCGATCGGATCTATGTGTTTGAAAAGCATCAGGATCGGTTTGGCAATTCTCTCATTAGCCAACATGGAGAATGGTGCCGCCCTGGTATCCAACCTCAGCTCAATAATCCCAAATTTCAGAACTTGCGTTGCAACCCTGAGTCAAGCCATTGCCTTTCTCGGCTGACTCAGGGGCAGTCAATTAACAGCTTAGTTTCTGATTTTTTGCAATCGGAATTGCAGTCTTTAATTGCACCAGAGGTGGCGGCGGTTTTGATGCTGCCCTTGATGGTGGATGGCCAATTTTTTGGATTTGTTGGGTTCGATCGCGTCGCTCCAGATTTGTGGGATACGATCGAAATTAATCCCCTCAGTTCCGTTGCGGCTGCGATTGCCCTGTTCAAAGAACGGGAACTGGCGGTGCGGGCCTTGGCGCGCTTAAACCAAGAGCTAGAAGAGCGGGTGGAACAGCGAACCGCTGCCTTGCAGGACAGCGAAGCCCGATTACAAGCAATTATTGATTTTGCACCTGCTGTTATTTATGTTAAAGATCTTCAGGGTCGTCACACTTTGGTTAATCGATCGTTCTTGAAGTTTTTTAGCTGTACCAAGCGCGAGATTTTAGGTAAGACAAACCAAGACCTGTTTGAGCCAGAATTAGCAAAAATTCTGGATGAAAATGACAATGAGGTCTATCGGCTTGGTCGTTTTCAGCAATATGAAGAAGAGGTGGAAATTAATGGCAAACTCTATACGTTTTTGTCGAATAAGTTTTTGTTGCTCGATCGGGACTGGCAGCCCTACGGTCTTTGTGGAATTTCGGTAAACATCACATCCCGCAAAGAAGCTGAAAAAGCCATTCAGCGACAACTGGCAATGATGGAAGCTGCCATTGATGGCATTGCTCTCATCGAAAATGGTCAGTTGACCTATGCAAACCAAGCCCATGCCAATTTGCTTGGTTTTGATCGGGTTGAAGAACTCATCGGTCAGCCTTGGCAACGGTTCTATGACCCTCCAGAAACTGAACGATTTGAGCAGCATATTTTGCCCCAGCTCCAGCGCGATCGCTCCTGGCAAGGAGAGGCGATCGCCCGGCGCAAAGATGGCAGCACGTTCTATGAAGGGCTATCTCTCACACTGTCCGAAGATGGCACTTTAATTTGTGTCTGTCGGGATATTAGTCATCAAAAACACACGGAAGCACAGCTAACTAGTCTTTCTAATCGTTTGGCCTTGGCGTTGCAATCGGCAGCGATCGGGACATGGGAATGGAACTTTCAAGATGAAGTTCAATGGGATCAGCGAATTCGTGAAATCTATGGCTGGCATAACTCTGATCGCAATCCCACTTACCAAGATTGGCTGAACTGCTTACACCCAGAAGATGCCATGGCGATGGAAGCCTTGAAGCAGTGCTCCATGAACTATCAAGAGGAATTAAACCTGGAGCTTCGCATTAATCGCCCCAGTGGGGAGCAACGGTTTGTGCAGTGCTTTGCCATCATTGAGCACGACACCAATCATCAACCTTTGCGCATGGTTGGGGTTAACTATGACATCACTGAACATAAACAAGCAGAGCATGAAAATCAATCACTAAAGGAACGATTGGAATTTGTTCTTTCGTCCAACCCAGCGATTATTTACACTTGTCAATTAGGCAAAAATTATCAATTTACCTTTGTTAGCCGCAACATTGAATCAATTTTGGGCTATCCCAAGGAAGAATTTTTGAATAATCATGCCTTTTGGCTAGAGCATATTCATCCGGAGGATTTGACTTATGTTCTCGACAGCCTACACAACTTAAAAGATCTAAAATATCATGTTCGCGAATATCGATTCTTGAAGCACAATGGTGACTATTGTTGGCTGCATGATGAATTTCGGGTGGTTTACGATGCCCAAGGCAAGCCCCTAGAGCTGGTGGGCTACTTTGCCGATATCAGCGATCGCAAGGACACCGAAGAAGCCCTCAAGCAAACCAATGCACAACTGGAGCGGGCCACTAGACTCAAGGATGAATTTTTGGCTAGCATGAGCCATGAGCTAAGAACGCCTCTTAATGCCATTTTGGGCATGTCGGAAAGTTTGCAGGAAGATATCTTTGAACCAATTACACCAGAGCAAACGAAGGCCGTTGCCACCATTGAAAAAAGTGGACGGCATTTGCTGGAGCTGATTAACGATATTCTGGATTTGTCGAAAATTGAAGCCAATCGCTTGGAATTGGATTTAGATTTGGTTTCGGTCTGGGATCTGTGCGAAAACAGTTTAGCTTTTGTGAAGCAGTTAGCTTCGCAGAAAAAGATTTCCCTGAAAGCCTCGATCGCTGAAAATCTGCGAGATTTGTCGATTCAAGTGGATGGGCGACGGATGCGGCAGGTTTTAATTAACTTGTTGAGCAATGCGGTCAAATTCACGCCGGATTCTGGGGCCGTTGAGCTGGTGGTGATGATGGAAGAAGCACCGCAAAAACCACCCTATGAACCGCTCGATCGAGAACCGATCTCAACATCCATTTCAGCATCGCTTGAAACTTGCAACCCGCAAACTTCCAACCCACAAGCTTCAGGTTCCCAATCGTCAAGCTCCCAAAGTTCCTATTCAGATTTTCGACCGGCCCAAATTTGCTTCACCGTTCGCGACACAGGCATTGGCATTGCGCCAGAAAACCTATCAAAACTGTTCCAATCTTTCGTACAAATCGACAGCCGCCTCAGCCGCCAATATGCAGGCACAGGTCTAGGCTTAGCGCTGGTGAAGCGCATCACTGAATTGCATGGCGGTCGGGTCAGCGTCAGAAGCGAAGTGGGCCAGGGCAGTTGTTTTCAGGTGTATTTGCCCTGTTGGTCAAAGGGGCCAGCGCGATTGCCCAGTTCTTCTGAAATAGCCCCGGGACTCCATAGCTCACTGCCTGACTGCAATGGAACCCAATTAATTGACCTACAGGCGATTGAAACCGGTCAGCCATTGATTTTGTTGGCGGAAGATAACGAAGCCAACATCATGACCATTTCCAGCTATCTAAAGGCACAAAACTATCAGATTCTATCGGCCCAAAATGGCCGAGAAGCTATCGAAATGGTGCGATCGCACCAACCCGCTTTGGTGTTAATGGATATCCAAATGCCAGAAATGGACGGGCTGACCGCCATCGCTCAAATTCGCCAAGATCCTGACTTTCAATCCTTGCCGATCATTGCCTTAACGGCCCTCGCCATGGCAGGCGATCAGGAACGGTGCTTACAAGCGGGAGCTACCGCCTACTTGAATAAGCCCGTGAAACTCAAGCAATTGACTAACATGATCCAAGAGTTATTAAAGCAATAACCCAAAAACCTGGAGTTAAGAATCTGGAGTTAAGAATCTGGAGTTGAAACCTGGAGTTGAAACCTGGAATTAAAGATCTGGAATCAAGCCTCTAGAGCAAAACCAAGGGGCTGTGGCAAAGGCTCAGTTACCAATACCTAAAAGGATGTCTGAAGAGCCAAAGTTTCTCTCTGTGTGTCTTAGCAATCAACATAGATAAGATGCTTCAGCTCCTTGCCCCTACGATAATTGATGCTTGACCCGCACTAAAAGATCCCTCTCAGACCTCTTTTCAGCAAATTCAGCAAATATTTAAAAAGCCCAAAGTTGAATTTGGGTATGTTTCACGTTATCAAACCGGGCTGCATATCCTAATCTAGAACTGAATGAAACCTTGAATAGGCTTGCTACATCACCAACCATGACCCTTGCCCCCCTATCTTGGACTGATTTAGCAGCGCTGACCCAATGGCAACCGAACTTAGTCCATGGGCCCACCAACTCCCAGGCAAAATTGCGACTATTTGGGCAACCGGATGCTGAACCCCGCGTCACGCTCTATCGCGATCACCATGCTTGGTGTCCCTATTGCCAAAAGGTTTGGCTTTGGCTAGAGGAAAAGCAAATTCCTTACCGCATCGAAAAGGTCACGATGTTTTGCTACGGCCAAAAGGAGCAGTGGTATAAGCAAAAAGTGCCCTCGGGCATGTTGCCAGCCCTGGAACTAGATGGGTATTTGATCACAGAAAGTGATGATATTTTGCTGGCTTTGGAACAAGCATTTGGGCCATTGGTCTATGGCATGGAGTCGGCGCTGGTGTTGCCTTTGCGCCGTTTGGAACGATTGTTGTTTCGGGCTTGGTGTTCCTGGCTTTGCTATCCAACCTTGTCTGAGCAGCAGGAGGCTCGAAATCGGCGGCAATTTCTGGAGGTGGTGACCTCCGTTGAGGCGGCCTTGGCGGCAACTTCTGGGCCTTATTTTTTAGATCAATTCAGTACGGCAGATGTGATTTTCACGCCCTATGTGGAGCGGATGAATGCCAGCTTGTTTTACTACAAAGGCTATTCATTACGGGACGAAAATCCCCGTTTAAAAGATTGGTTTGCGGCGATGGAAACTCGATCGACCTATCGCGGAACCCAAAGCGATTTTCACACCCACGCCCATGATTTGCCGCCACAAATGGGCGGCTGTTGGGAAAACCAAGATCCACAAACTGCGATCAATCAAACCAAGGTGGATCATGGCCCTTGGTTGGGCTTGCCGGACGCAACCTATGAGGAGCCAGACACAGCCCGATCGGAGGCGCTGTTTCGGGTTTTGAAGCATCGGGCGAACTTAATTCGGGTGAATCCCAGTCACGATGAGTTGGTGGATCAGGCGTTGCGCTGTGCCCTGACGCGGATGATGACGGGTGAGGTTTGTGTGCCGCCGTCGGGGTCGGATGTGGCGTTGCGATATCTACGCGATCGAATCAGCGTGCCTCGGGATATGTCGATTTATGCGGCGAAATATCTGCGTGAAGCCCTGGAGGCGACGGCGGCTTTGGCGGGCGATCGCCAGGGGCCACCGATTCCCACCAAGCACCGCCGCGATCAGGATCCAGCGAATTTCTTGCGCTGAGGATCGATGCTGAGGTATCGATCGAGGGCGGTTGGGAATGGCTCAGTTGGCACACGATCGCGCCCCATACAGCCACAGCACCACCTGATCCAGCGCGGCCCGCAAGTCACGGGTGGGGGTGTTGGCATGGTCAATCATCAAACTGAAGGCCACGGGCCCCCACTCAGGATGATTCAGGTAGCCAGACAGGGCCGCCACGCCGGTCAGCGTACCGGTTTTGGCGCGTAACTGGCCCGCTAGGGGAGTGTCCCGAAAGCGGTTGGCCAACGTGCCGGTTTCCCCCGCGATCGGCAGGGAATTTTCGTAAACCTGGGCATGGGGCGATCGAGCCATGATCGTCAGCAGTTGCACGATCGCCTCGGGGCTAACCAGGTTTTGGCGCGACAGGCCCGCACCGTCCACCAGCCGATAGGCCGTTGGATCCAAACCCAAATCAGTCAAGACGGTTGTGAGCCGATCCATGGGGCGATCGGGATCCAACCAACGCAACAGGGCCTCCGCCCCCAAGTTATCGCTGGCTTGGTTCACCTGGCTGATCACCGCTGCCAGATTGGCCGATGCCAGTTCCGCCGTGGGCTGTCCCAAGGGCGTGGGCGGATTCCGCAGATTCACGATCGGGACAACGGGCGGATTCCGAAACCGATCGTAGGCAGGGGCAGGCAGGGGGGCCACTTCCAGGGGTGATCGCTGCCAATTCACGGGTGGCGGTAGTGGCGGGGCCGCCAACGGGCGCGATCGCACCTGGCGCAAAAATTGCTCCGACAGGCGATCGGCAATGAGCCAAGCGAATTGTTGGCCCGGTCGGGGATGGGCCACTTCCGCTTGGGCCGATGTGCCCATGGGCAGCCCCCCAGTGAACAGAATCAATCCCGTTTGTCGATCGCGTTGCAATTGCCAGGTGGGTTCCGCGTCGGCCGGCAAAGCCTGAAATCCCCGAGGCTGAAACCAATTCAACAACCCTTCCACTGGCTCTTGGGTTTGCACTTCCAAACTCGGCGCACCGTCCAAAAACTGAGGGCGAAAGGTCAAGGAAACGGCGTTGCGATCGACCATGGCCCGGTTCACCACGGGAGCATAACCATAGGTCAAATCATCCCATTCCCAACTGGGCGGAGTTTCTGAGCGATCGAACACCACCACATCCAGCGCCTCCGTGGGCGGGTGCAACGTCGCTAGGCGATCGGCCCAAGCCTGGAGTTGTTGGTGGGTGATGGTGGGGTCACCACCGGGCACAATCCACCAAGCGGGCCGGGGTTGGGTAGCGCTTTTGGGTCGCCAATAGGCCCGCGTGGGCGATCGAAACTCGGGGCCCAACACCGCCAGGGCCGCCGCCGTGGAAAACAACTTGGCATTGGAGGCCGGCACAAAAAATTGCTGAGCTTGCCCCTGAATCAAGGTTTGGGGATTGGCAGGATCCAAGGTGCGGGCCAAGAATCCCCAGTGTGATCGGGCCCAGCGGGGATCCTGTTGCCACTGGGCGATCGCGGAGGGCAAGTCCGCCAAGCAACGGGGTTGGGCTGGCTCCGTGGCCCCGGCAACTCCAGCCCCCAACAGCCCGATCGCCCCGATCGCCGCCAACCCTTGAGCAGCCCAGCGTCCCTTGATTCGATCGTCCATGACGATGTTTATTGACAAGATTGATTGGTAATGTTCGCTTGAAAACGCTCGTTAACCGTCCATTAGACTGCAATTCGCGCACCGGGCTTCAGCTTCAACTCAGCTTTAACTCAACGCCTAGTCAAGTCCTAATTCAGATCCAATCCAGATCCAATCCAGATCCAATTCAGATCTAAGTTGCAGCTATGACAGATTGCTCCCGCCGCCGCCCCCTACAATAGGAGGCAGTCGAGCTTCTGAACCGCCTGCCCAGTGCTAGGCGATCGATCCGCCCGGTCTCATTGGTAGCCATTCTGCCAGGGCGATCAACCCGATCGCGCCCCCCGTTTTCATTGCCCCATCCAACTGATCGCCGTTTTCGATTTTTCCTAATTTATGGAGTTTCAGCTCACCGAACGCCAAGAGCGCATTTTGTTCGCCACCATCCGTCACTACATCTCCACGGCCGAGCCGGTGGGGTCAAAGGTGCTGGTGGAAGAATATCAACTGGATGCGAGTCCGGCGACGGTGCGAAATGCCATGGGGGCCTTGGAAAAGGCCGGCTTGCTCTACCAACCCCACACGTCAGCCGGGCGCGTCCCATCGGACTCGGGCTATCGGGTCTATGTCGATCGTTGCGCTGTCCCGTCCGATCGCACAGCTCAAAAGGTAAATCAGCTCCTGAGCGATCGCCTGGATGCTTCGTCGCCCCACTTGGAAGTGTTGCTGAAGGGAGCGGCCCAATTGTTGGCTCGCCTCAGCGGTTGCATTGCGGCGATCGCCTTGCCCCAAACCCGCACGGTTCAGGTGCGCCACGTGCGACTGCTGCCCATGGAGGTCGATCGGGTGATGGTGTTGGTGGTGACGGATGATTACCAAAGCCACTCCGCGATCGTGCCCTTACCGAACACCGAAGAGGCTCCCCTACCGGATCCAGAAACCCTGGAGCGGGAGTTGGTGATTCTGTCGAACTTCTTGGATGCTCGCCTGCGGGATCACTCCCTCTTGGCCGTGGCCCATTTGGATTGGGATGAGCTGGGCCGGGAGTTCGATCGCCGGGGCCAAGCCCTGCGAGAAGCCTTGATTCATTTGGCGCGCCGGGCCCAAACCCCGATCGCCACCCGAATTTTGATTAGCGGCGTGTCGGAGGTGTTGCGCCAACCGGAGTTTTCGGAGCTGCAACAGGTGCAAACCCTGATTCATCTGCTGGAAGCGGAACAGGATCGACTGTGGTCGCTGATTTTTGATGAGCCAGAAGATGAGCGCCGGGTGCGCATCCGCATTGGCATGGAAAACCCCTGGGAACCCATTCAGGGTTACACGCTCATTTCTTCCCTCTACGGCAACGGCCTATCGCCCCTTGGCAGTGTGGGCATTTTGGGTCCGACTCGGCTGGACTACGATCGGGCGATCGCCGCCGTGGGGGCCACTGCCGACTATCTATCCGAGGTCATGGGCGCATCAGGATCGGAACTGCTAGCAAGTCGCTACCACCCGGCGATCGGCAACCCCGACAGTGCCAGTTAACCGCCCCCAAGCCATGGGCATCAGCCCTTGAGATACGAAATGGGAGTGGTTGCCAGACCCGATCGACCGGGGCGCTTCCGGGTGCAACGAACGGCCCCGCCCGTGGCAAGATAAGGGCGATCGATTCGCAGGAGCAGCAACCATCTTGGAAGTGACGTTTTTGGGCACGAGTTCTGGCGTACCGACCCGATCGCGCAACGTTTCCAGTTTGGTGTTGCGGTTGCCTCAGCGGGCCGAAGCTTGGTTATTTGACTGCGGCGAAGGCACGCAACATCAGCTTTTGCGCAGTGAAGTGCGATCGAGCCAAATCACCCGCATTTTCATCACCCACATGCATGGGGATCATATCTTTGGGTTGATGGGATTGTTGGCCAGTTCTGGCTTGGCGGGGCAACCTCACCCGATCGATCTCTATGGGCCCGCCGGCCTCTCGGACTATCTCAAAGCCTGTCAGCGCTATTCCCAAACCCGGTTTTCTTTTCCCGTCAAAGTCCACACCGTGGAACCGGGCAAAATCTTTGAAGACGACGAATTCACGGTGCATTGCCAACTGCTGGAGCACCGGGTTCCGGCCTATGGTTACGCAGTCACGGAAAAAGATCGCCCCGGCCGATTTGATATTGAAAAAGCTCGGGCCCTGGAAATTCCCGCCGGGCCGGTTTATGGCCGCCTGAAGCGCGGCGAAACCGTCACCCTGCCCGACGGCCGCACAATTGACGGCCAAACCCTCTGTGCGCCGCCGGAACCAGGACGCAAATGGGTTTATTGCACCGACACGATTTTTTGTGAGCGATCGATTGAGCTAGCCCAGGATGCCGATGTGCTGATCCACGAGGCGACCTTTGCCCACGCGGATTCACAATTGGCCTTTGAGCGGCTCCATTCCACCACCACCATGGCCGCCCAAGTGGCCTTGGCGGCGCAGGTCAAAACCCTAATCATCACGCACTTCAGCCCCCGCTACGCCCCGGGCAACGCGATCGACTTTCACGATTTGTTGAACGAGGCCCGAATGATTTTTCCCAACACGGAAATGGCCAAGGACTTTTGGAGCTATGAAGTGCCCCGCCGCCGGGCGATCGACCTGGCCTCGGCTTAGGCCAATCAGCCCGGGGCCCATTAATACTGATTCACAACATCGATGAACACTGATTCACAACATCGATCAATGCCGACCAGTGCCGATCAATGCTGATCAACCGATCGATGGGCGATGTCTCCGATCGATCGAGTCTGTGCGCCATGACCCGCCGAATTGCGAGTCGCACGGTATAGTTACCCCAATCCGTTTTTCGCGCAACCATGTACGACAAGATTACGCCCCCCACCGTCGGTGAAAAAATTCGCTTTGAAAACGGTCAACCGATCGTCCCCGACAACCCGATCGTTCCCTTCATTCGCGGCGATGGCACGGGCATTGACCTTTGGCCCGCCAGCCAGCGCGTGCTTGATGCGGCGATCGAACAAGCCTACGGTGGTCAGCGCAAAATCTCCTGGTTCAAGGTCTATGCGGGCGACGAAGCCTGTGAAGTCTACGGAACCTATCAATATCTCCCCGAAGACACCCTCACGGCCATTCGGGAATATGGCATGGCGATTAAAGGCCCCCTCACGACTCCCGTTGGCGGCGGCATTCGATCGCTCAATGTAGCCCTGCGGCAAATTTTTGATCTCTACGCCTGTGTTCGTCCCTGTAAGTATTACAACGGCACGCCTTCTCCCCACAAAAGCCCCGAAAAACTGGACGTGATTATCTATCGGGAAAACACCGAAGATATTTACCTCGGCATTGAGTGGAAACAAGGCACTCCTGGCTGCGATCAATTGATTGATTTTCTGAACAATCAACTGATTCCCGAAACTCCGGAACTGAAAAATAAACAGATTCGGTTAGATTCCGGCATCAGCATCAAACCCATCAGCATCACCGGTTCCCAGCGCCTAGTCCGTCGGGCAATTCAAAACGCCCTGCGGTTGCCCAAAAATAAACAGGCCGTGACCTTGGTTCACAAGGGCAACATCATGAAATACACCGAAGGAGCCTTCCGGGATTGGGGCTATGCGGTGGCAACCGGTGAATTTCGTGCCGAATGCGTGACTGAGCGGGAGTCGTGGATTCTGAGCAATAAAGAGAAGAATCCTAGCCTGTCGATCGAGGACAACGCCAAGCTGATTGATCCCGGCTATGACAGCTACCCCGCCGAAAAGCGGGAAGCCATTTGCCAAGAAGTGCGCGAAGTTTTGGAAGCAATTTGGGACAGCCACGGCAACGGCCAATGGAAGGAAAAAGTGATGGTCAATGATCGCATCGCTGACAACATTTTCCAACAGATTCAAATTCGCCCCGATGAATATTCAATTCTGGCGACCATGAACCTGAATGGCGATTATTTGTCCGATGCGGCCGCCGCGATCGCGGGCGGTTTGGGCATGGCTCCGGGGGCTAACATTGGTGACAACGCAGCCATTTTTGAAGCCACCCACGGCACTGCGCCCAAGTATGCCGGATTGGATCAAGTGAATCCGGGATCGGTGATTTTGTCTGGCGTAATGATGTTGGAATTCATGGGCTGGCAAGAGGCGGCCGATCTGATTAAGACCGGTTTGGCCAAGTCGATCGAACAGCGAGAAGTGACCTACGATCTGGCTCGACAGATGGAGCCGCCTGTCAATCCGCCGCTGAAGTGCTCGGAATTTGCTAGCGCCATCATCAAAAACTTCGACTAGGGCTTGATGGGCCAAGGGGCCAAACCCTCCTACCTAAAACAGTCTAAAACAGTGGGTTCATCACCCGCTGTGCTGTGGAAGGGCTGACCTTGGCCCCGGCTCGATCGGCTCTCAACCAATTTCCCTAAATAATTGCTGGTCAGTCATGGCCATGCCTGGCTGACTGGCTTTAATGGCGATTTTTGATGGCGATTACTTAATGCTGATCGATGGTATAAACCATGACTTCATCGCCCAAATTGAGTTAATCCCAAAGTGGCTTGCTGTTTACAATTTTTTGAAATTGGCCGAAGTGTCTGCAAAAAATGCTGTTAAGTTCTGGTTTATACAATTAGTCGCCAGTCTTTAAAAGTCGGGCTATGGTGATGAAGACTCCCTTCACAGGGGCTTCTTCTCGGCCAATCTCGATCAAATTCAAGTAATCGCAGTTTGCTGCGGTTTTTCACTCCTTTTGAACAGAAGCGTGATTTGGAACGAATGCTAATGGATACCGTGACTGTGCAAGATTTAGCAGCCTATTTACGCGAACCGACGGGACTGGTGCAACTGGTGGATGTGCGGGAACCCCAAGAATTGGCCTTGTCGCAACTCCCTGGATTTATTAATTTGCCTCTGAGTGAATATGAGCAATGGAGCACCATGATCGAATCGATCCTGAACTTTAATCAGGAAACCTGGGTGATCTGTCACCACGGGTTACGATCGGCTCAAATGTGTCAGTGGCTAGAGGGGAAGGGTTGTCAAGTCGTGAAAAATATCACAGGCGGTATTCATGCCTATGCCCTAGAGATCGATCGCTCAGTGCCCCTTTACTAGGTTTTCTTTGGAGTTACTGAGGTCTCTCAACTAAACAGATCGCAATTGGTTTGCTGATTGTTTGCTGAAATTCACTGAAGTGAAGTGACGTGATCTGAAAGTTGCTGAAATTGGCTGAAGTGAAGTGACTAAAGTTAACTGGTGTGATCTGAAAGTTGCTGAAATTGCTCAAGTTAACTGATGTGATCTGAGTTGATCCCACACCACAGAACTCAGTGGGACAACTCACCGCTCGGGCAAGCTCGGTTGCGACCACGGGTTTTAGCCTCAAACAGGGCCAAGTCAGCTGCGGCCACCAGCGCCGAGGGATCTAAATTGGCACGCGGAATCAGACTGGCGGCCCCTAAGCTCAGGGTCACGATCGAAGCCACAGGCGAATAGGCATGGGGAATTTGCAAATCGCGAATGGTTTCGAGAATGCCATTAGCAACTATCATGGCTCCGTCGATGTGGGTTTCCGGCAAAATTACCGCGAATTCTTCCCCGCCATAGCGAAATGTGAGATCCGTTGATCGCTTCACGGCCTGGGCGATCGAGCGGGCCACCTGGCGCAGACAATCATCCCCCGCCAAATGGCCATAGCGATCGTTATAGGTTTTGAACGAATCAATATCGCCCACCAAAATCGCCAGGGGCGATTGTTGGCGCAAGGCCCTTTGCCACTCTCGGGCCAGGGCCTCATCGAAACTGCGGCGGTTGGAAATGCCCGTCAGGCCATCCAACGTAGCCAGTCGCTCCAACTTTCGGTTGGCCAACTCCAACCGTCGATATAACTCCGCCTGTTGAATCGCGATCGCCAGTTGGCCGGCCAACTGCTTCAAAAACTCAATTTCCCAGGCTTGCCAACTGTGGGGTTCGTGCCACTGATACACCACCAATAGTCCCCACTGATCATCTCCAAGCGGATTAGGCGGATGTCCCGTGGTGGCCCCGCCCTCTGGGCGATCGTCCATTTTCAGCGGCAACACCGGCACCGCTTCCCCTCGCAAAATGGGCACGGCCAAGATGGCACGCACCCCCGCCTGGGCAATGGCATCCCGATAAGCCGCCGGCCAACGATCGTCCACCAGCACATCCTCCACCTCCCAGAGCTCATGCTTTACGAGGTAGAGCAACCGCTCCAGGCCCGCCCCGTCGGTCACCGCCTCGCTGCCACAGACTGGGCGAGCGGCATCGCGGCAATTCATTGCTGACAGTTCCAGCGCATGGGTGCTGGGTGGGTCAGAGTCCGATCGACTCGCCATCCCCGCCGGAGTCAAGTGACGATAGATGGCTGTTTGATCCACCCCCAACACTTCGCGCACCGTCTGCACCGTCGTTTGCAGAATTTCCCCCAAATCTAGCGATCGGCGAATTTGCTGGGTCACTTGGCTCAGGAGTTGTTCCCGTTCCGCCTGTTGCCACAGCAGGGCCTCCGCCTGTTGCCGTTCCGTAATATCCGTAATCACACCCAGCAGTTGCCGTTGGGTTGAATTGGGCAACATCAAGGGCTTTTTAATGGTTTGAAACCAACGCACTTCGCCCGTTGAGCTGCGGCGCGGTTCTTGGGCAATATATTTTTCTTGCATGGTTTCAATAATCGATTCTTCCTCTCGCTGGCTATGTTGCACCTGGGCCGTGTTTCCGCTCAGTTCCGCTTCTGTTTTGCCCAGCATTCGTCCCGGTGTTGTGTTATAAAAGGTCGCCAAAGCCTCATTCACCAGGGTGAATCGCCCCCGTTCATCCTTCACAAAAATAAAGTTTGGGTTCGCGTCAACAATTGCCCGCAAAAACGACTCCTGCCGTTGCAATTCTTCGCGGTTGTGGCGCAGGTCATCCAAAATTTGTTGTCGCTCGATCGCATAGCGCATGGCCCGCGACAGCAAATTTGGCCGCAATTCATCTTTTAAGAGGTAGTCTTGGGCCCCTTCGCGCAAGGAAGCCAACCCGATCGCCTCGTCATCCAACCCCGTCAGCACCACGATCGGCACATCGGCCACCGCCGATCGCACCCGCCGAATCGTATCCAACCCGTAGCTGTCCGGCAGGGCCAAATCCAACAGCACAATATCGTACCGCCGTTGATTCAGCAGCGTCAGGGCATCGCTCAGGCGATCGACCCTTCGCCAACGAAACCCTTGGGTCGTCACCTTCGCCAAAATCATCTCTAATAATCGCGCATCCGTGGGATTGTCTTCCACGACCAGCACTTCAATCGCTGAGTCCCCCACCGCTGAATTAACCTCCTAGATCCTGTGGCCGCGCGATCGTGAGTGGCATAGCATGACTGACCTCAAATGACCTCGATCGTTGTCAACTTCAGCCTAACCACCCAAACCTCAACCCCCAAGGGGATTGATTGGCAAAATTGCCGCCACCGGTTTGCCTAATCATTTCCGCCCATTCGACTCCAGCAGTCCTCCCACCCAGAAAGCAGCCAGCCCTTGGGGGCGGTTGTCCAGCAGAATCCCAGTGATCCTACTCATTTAACCAACCCCATGACCAGAACTTTCCCAAAGGTAAAGGCAACGTAAAGGCATAGCCGAACACCCTTGGAAGTTCGTCTCATTAGGCCTATCTCATGCAAATTCCTGCCCTATACATCATGACCCATCTTTTTAAGGCCAACCTTAAACTGGGAAGTCTTAGCAAGTGAGCTGATCAAACTCATGATTTTTGTCTAAGTATTAACGAGAGCAGCCTATCAATCAATATTCTTGGATTGTTTTTACTCTGTGATGGAAATATCACTGTCCTTGAACATTTTCAGAGTCAATCATGCTCTCTCTATAGGTCAATTGTTCAGTATTAACCCAAGCATGGTCAAGGGATATCTAAATGATGTGCGAAATGCTACCAGAGTGATTACATAGTGAAATATATCAATTTTAGTCAATGATTCGATCTCCAGCGGTCAAATTTGATCATGCGAGCCACTTGTCCAATTTACTTGATCAATTAACTCATTTAATTTATTGATTCAATCTTCATGTTCAACTTTTTGATTCAATCTGTCAATTTAAATGAATTATGTAATTGGCTTTTTTAGATTAATTTTGTAATCAAATGATTCATTTGAAAATTCATTAATTACTGTTTGGAGTAAACATTGAGTCGAATGTCAAATGTTGAATTTAGTATCAAATTTAGTATCAAATCAAAAAGATCTGATAAGATTTTCTAATAACAATTTTCTGTCAAAAATTTTTCTCAGGTTCAGATTAGGTTCAGATGATTTTTGAAAATCAATTCCACGAAAATTGATTAACTCGTCAAATAAATGGCAAAATGAATTGATTTTTTGTATCAGAAAGCCGCGAATTTTATATCATTGCTCCAAGCTTTATATGATCAACCTCGATCATTACCGAAGACTTAGTGTTTAAAACATGACATCAGATTTTCAAGATTTTGGTTTCTATTCAGGAATAATAATTTTGCTTCCTTTTCTTGTGGTTGTTTGAATGAAAAAGTTATTTGTTGTTATTCTCAAGCAGTAAGCCGATGATGCACTTTAGAATTTTGGAGAGGGTAATTTCACGGAACGTAACCAAAATGCCTCGATCGCCAATAGCGTTTCTAAAAGACTATGTAAACTGTCTGGCTTGGTGATGTAAGCATTGGCTTGCAATTCATAGCATCTGCGAATATCTTCTTCTTGGTCAGAAGTGGTCATGACAATGACAGGAATAATTTTGAGTGATGGGTGATTTTTAATGATTTCTAAGACTTCATAGCCACTACGACGGGGTAAGTTCAAATCTAAAAGAATTAAATCGGGCCAGTATTTTTCAGGAACTGATGCTGTTTTTTCTAGAAATCTAATTGCCTCTTCGCCATCTCGCACCAAATGTAATCGATGAGGAATGTTCAGCCGTCCAAACAGCCTTTCTGTTAGCCTGGCATCAACTGCTGAATCTTCAATGAGTAAAATTTCAATATTTTTTGCTGGCATTATAACGACATCCTAACAATCTGGTCACTGCCTGCTCATTTGCTGAAAGGGGTAATGATTCTGAAATTGGGGGTCATTATTAATGGGATTATATTCCTATTGACTCATCATCTCTATTCACTCACAAACTCACTCATTCACCAATCCTTCGATCGATCAACAAACCCTGCACAGCCCGATCGAGAACCCCTCGATTGAAAAATCCTGCTGATGTCTACCAATTACCCCATTAAACCCACTCAACCAATTCAGCCCATTGAACTCATGGCACTCCTTGGGCTGGCCCACCTCAAACGATTGGACAATTCAATAACAATCATTTGCTTTCAGGACACGGCCGAGAACCTATGGCACGGGTGATCGAGCGGAATTAAACATCAATCCTACAGGGTTGCGATCGCTAGCTGGGGCTAAAATTTAGCTCAGTGATGGGAATAGTTTCGGGCTGGTCGGGAATCGTAAACCAGAATGACGATCCTTGGCCTGGCTGAGATTGCACCCCGATCAAGCCGCCGTGACGCTCAATAATTTTCCGACAAATGGCTAACCCAATGCCAGTCCCTTCATATTCTTCACGGTTATGGAGTCTTTGGAAGATATTAAAAATGCGCTCGCTATATTGCGGGTCAATGCCAATGCCATTATCAATGACCCAAAAACGCCAATGATGTTCTTCATGCTCGGCGGTAATGGTAATGATAGGATTGGATTTGCCCCGAAACTTTAGAGCATTGCCAATTAGGTTTTGAAAAAGCTGTGCTAATTGCATGGAATCGGCCAAAACAATGGGCAAATTTTCTGCATAAATGGTGGCCTGATTATCTTGAATTGCTAGTCGCAGATTATTAAGCACAATATCAATAATTTGGCTGCAATCAACTGGCTCTAGGGTTCGGCCGCGAGTTTCTACTCTTGAATAGGCCAAGAGATCTCGAATTAGTTGGCGCATTCGTTGACCGCTGTCGATGATGAATTGCAAGTATTCTTGGGCATTTTGATCAAGCTGGGGTGTGCATTCCTCCGTGAGCATTTCTGAGAAGGCGATGATGCCACGCAGGGGTTCTTGCAAGTCATGGGAAGCAACATAGGCAAATTGTTGAAGCTGTTCATTGGAGCGCCGCAGTCCTTCAATGGCTCTGGTGCGTTCTTCAAGGAGGTGGGCTTGGTAAAGGGCAATGCTCAGTTGTCCGGCCAGTTGTTGCAACAGGTCAATTTCAAAGGAAGTCCAATGCCTTGGCCCCTGACATTGCTGAAGACAAAGAAGTCCCAGCAGGATGGTGGCTGGTTGTAGGCGATCGGTCAGCACTTCCGGGGGCACAAATCCAAGGGCACTGGGATTGAAGTGAACGGCGGCGATGGTGACGGGGACGATCACTTGGCTACGAATGCTGAGGCTGTCGATGCAACTGCGCTGTTCGGGGGACAGTTGCAGTTGGGTGAGGTCGTCTTCGCAGGAGATTTGCCCTTGCCAGTAGCGATCGAGGTTGGGGTGGGTGTTGTCTAAGTTCAGGGTGCAACACCAGGTGTGGCTGGGGTCGATCGCACCGAAGGGCTGGGCAATGGCTTCGGCAGCGATCGATCCGTTGCCGTCTGCTTGGCAACGGTAGAACATCACGCGATCGGCCTTGAGGGTTTTTTGCAGTTCGCTGACCGTGCGCCCCAAGATCACCTGAATGTCCAAAGATTGGCGAATTTTGAAGGCGATCGAGGCGAGCAGTTGCCGATAGCGGTTTTGGTTGTCGCGCTGGAGGGCGGCTTCCCGCTCTTGGGTGATGTCGCGGGCGCTGCCCAGGAGCTTAATCACACGGTTCCATGCATCGCGGATGGGGACTAAGCTGGTGTGCCAAATCCGTTGTTTGCCCCGAATCATCAGTTCTTCTTCGCAACGGATGGTGTCCCGGCCAGCCACGCAGGCCCGAAACCGGGCAACGATCGGGGTGGCACAACTGGGGGGAAACAGGTCTTGGGGCGATCGACCGATGATGTGGGTGGCGCGGTGTTCTAAGGCCCGTTCAAAGGCGGGGTTCACGGTTTCGTAGGTGAAGCGTCCATCTGGATGGACATTAACCAGAAAAATTCGTTCGTCCGATCGCTCAAAAATGCTGGAGTAGAGTGCTTCTGAGGCTCGCAGCCGATCCTGGGTGGCTTGGCGATCGTACCAGGCGTAGATGGTGTCCCCAATGGTTTGCAAAATTTGCAGGTCTTGGGCTAACCAGGAACGCGCTTGATGAACACAGAGCACCAAGGCTCCCCAGAGGGCATCCCGGCGATCGTGAATGGCGGCGATGAGCACGGAGTTGGCCCCCAAGCAGTTGAGCCACTCGGTTACGGCAGAATCTTCCGATTGCAGGGACTGTCGAGATTCAATCACGACGGCGCGATCGCGTCCTAACTGCTCTGTCCAAAGGGGCGGCAAATGGCCTCCAAGGCGGTTAAAGTCTCGTACCACGGGCATTTGATTCTCTTCATGCCACTCGCAGGCCAAGTTCAAAAGGGGTCGTTCCATGGGCCCATGGAGCAGCAAGACTCGATCGGCCAGCATGGCTCGCCCCACCGCTTCCAAAACAGACCCAAACCGCACATCATCATCAGCAGTGACCAACAGACGCGCCACATAGGCCACCACACTTTCCAGGCTAAGGCGATAGCGCAAGTCTGCCTCAACTCGCTTGCGATCGCTCACATCCCGAATGGCCACGGCATAGGCCGGTTCCCCCAACCACTCGATCGGGGACACATTCAAATCGCCCACGCCCACGGAACCATCGGGGTGCAGAATATCAATCTCTGTGGTCTTCTCGGAGCCGATCGGAATTCCAAGGTGTTCGCCCACCAACTGCTCCGGCGATCGCCCAAAAAGCTGACAGGCCGCCGGGTTGGCATAGTCAATTCGCCCCTCGCGGTTCACAATCACGATTCCATCGATTGTGTGATCCAACACCTGATCCAAGACCGCTAACCACGATTGGGATGCAGCTTGAGATCGATCGGCTGCTCCCAAGGCTGGCAGGCGATCGCCTTGAATGGCGGTAATTTCGCCTTCCGTGGGAACTATTTTCGGCCCGTTGCCCTCGGTACTTGGGACGGGCGGCATGGCAACCGCCTCGATCGAGTCTTCGGGGTTAATTTCAGGGTTAACTCCGGGGCTGGTGTCAATGTTAATTTCGGGGTTAATTCCGGAGCCAGAACTGGTTTCAGTCCTAATTCCAGGGCCAGTTAACAAACTCTCAGCGGCCATCCCAGCCCGATCGCTGTCAGGACTCGAAAAAACGCCCCCCAAGGCAATTCTCAAGCCGGGTAGCACAGTGGTTGACGGCACTCCGGGTCGCTTGGCAGGGTTGGCCGGTGGGGCTTGTGGTTGCCAGCCTATTGGTGTGGATGGCAACCCAATTGTCAATTCTGAATCGTCACCGGGCTGCAATCCTGATCCTGAACGAGCTGCCCAGTCCGCTGTCCATGGGGCGATCGGATGGGTGGAGTCATTGTCTTCCCGATCGCAACTGGCCGTGGCGAGCAGGGGTTGATCGATCGAAGGCAACCCCAAGGCACAATTGATGACTGCACCGGGGATGATGCCCGGAGTTGCCCCCGTCCTTGAGTGGAGAGCTGGGTTGATCGTCGAGTTTTCGATCGGGCTTGCGATCAAGCTGCTGGCAAATTGGATTCCTGAATTCGCTCCCTCCGCACTAGCACGCACAATCACCGCCGCTGAATCCGCGATTGCACCCATTTCTTCCGCAAAAGGAGCCGCCAACGCCAACTGCCGTTCCCAATTGGCCAAGACCCCTTGCACCAACCGCAACGATCGCCCCAACCGGATCAGTCCCCCCGTTGCCGCCAACGCCGACCACACCAAAGCATCTAGCGCACCCGCCTCAATGGCCGCCACCTCCGCAGCGGGCGAGTCCACCAACACCACCAACAAGCGGGCGATCGAGACCTGATATTGTTCATCAGTCATCCCGGACAAGGGCATCCCAACCGGCGACCCAGAGGGGAGCAAACACCGCCATAGCGGCTCTCCCTGCTCATTTACCACCGTCCCATCCACCACCAACAACCCCGTTGGCCACAGAGAGCTGTCACTCGCCAACCATTGCTGTTGGGCGATCGCCCCGTCAACGATCGAAGCAGCCTGGGCCCAGTGCGTATCCACCTGCGCCAGCCACCGCACCACCTGCTCTGCCCGATCGCGATCGGCACAGACCACCGTTGTTGGCAAAACCCGATATTCCATCTCCCAATGGTACGCAGAACCGCCAGTCGCGTGCTGCAACCTCAAGCACCCCAATCAGACTTCAATCCCACCGCAAATCCTGTCAGTCATCAGTCTTGTCAATTACCATTAACCGCCATGCCTTCGGCAGTGATCCACCGTTTTCCCCAGCGATTTTTGGCAGGGTTCCCTAATTGGGCGATTTAGAAACACCGACCAATATCCCAATCAATATCCAAGTCAATATCCAAATTAATATCCAAATTAATACACAGATCAATATCCAGACTGAACAGAGATCAAGCTTCAGTCCTTGAATCATCATCCCAGGGCCATTAAATTACCCTTAAAACACTATCAATTCGAATTAATCGTGGTTAAATAAACCATGAATGGTGATCAAGGGCCGATAAAAGCCACCAATTTTTCAATTTTTGATTCATCATTCTTCAGCTTTTTGTTAACTTCGATTCTTATTCAGATTTTCTTCTTTCTCAGAGCTATGGCCGAATCTCTCGCGTTGATTGACGATGACAACTGGGCAGCCAACTTAGAGCAAGTGATTCGTAATGCTCAAAATGGCGACACCATAATTGTCCCTAATTTCTCAGTTCAAGCCCTTGCTGAACGCGCCAAAGATGAATTATATCCTGATAAATTACTTCTTTTTGTGGTTCCAGAAACCGTTAATTCTGAAATCAGCAATTAGGAGCAATCAGAGCAGTTTCATTAAACACGAATCATCAGCCCACGCCAAACTAATTCAGTAAATTACAGGGACTTACTTGATCTCAAGTATTCATTTAAGTGTTCGGTTGGCTGTTAATCTGCTTGATTGTGTTTCGTGATAAATTGGGCTGGGGCCAAAACCAGAGCAATTGTGGCCAAATTGTTTGCAAAACCAAGGCGGTTCCCGATCGCCAGTGGTCGGGAGCCGCCTGTTGTTGTTTGAGGATTTGTAACCGATGACTCAGTGATCGCCAATAGGCGATCGAGAACCCCGTCAAATAGGTGGCCAAAATCAACCCCAAACCATGCTGAATGAAAAGCTCAATGAAAAAACTTTCCCAGTGGTGCCCAAGAATCATCGGAATGGCGACACGATTGTGAATGGTCACTCAAGCAATTCAAAATCTTGAAAACCCTGAGCGAATCCATTATATCGAAAGACTAGATCCCGTGAGGTCAGGTAGTACAAGGCCAGACACTACAGGGCCAGATGTTGCAGGGGCAAATATTGCAGGATGCGAGCAAGCTAGGTACCCAAAAACCAACTAGCAAATTAGTCGCCTAACTAATTGCCAAACTGATTGCCAAACTGATTGCAAAACTAATTCGCGCAACTGAGCCAGCCACGACGCACGGCATGAACAATTCGATCGATCGCGGCCAAATCTTCGAGATCTAACGAGCAGCTCAACAGAGCACGGGACAGGCCCCAGCGATCGCTCATGGTCAAGCACCGGGATTCCCAAACACGCGAAAACAGCTCTGCCAACATATCTTTGTAGAACCAGGTTGTCTGCGACATGTCTGTGAACCTCCCAGGGCATTTCAGAATTGGATTACTAACAAAAAATTCGATGTTGAGGTATCGGGTTTCAGTGCTCAGTGCCATAATCTTTGGGGTTGGTTAAGGATTAGCGAAACAGGATAAAAGCCAGCTATTGGAGACAACTAATTTTTAAGAGTGATGAAGGCACTGGGCACTTGCGAATTAGTTATCTCGATGACATTAAATATGCCGTGATTTTGGTTTGAATGTTGTGATTCATCTGTAATTCAATCCGTGATTATTTCCCTGCAATCACGTGACGAAAGCCCATGATTGGAGCGGGTAATTTCACAGGCTAAGCGTGATCCACCGACAGAGGTGTTGTGATCTCGATCGTCCGGTGATCCCCCCTCAGGACTCAACCCCTTGGGGCCGCCGCCTCTTGCTCGTTGGCAACCGCAGCGGCAATGGCCAATCTGGGACGATTGAGAAGGCTCGCTTGGATCCCGAGATCGTCAATACCTTTCACCGATTCCTGTAGCCTGGACTCAGCCTTCACCGAGTAATCGCCCCGAAACAGTCACGCCTTGGCCCAGCTTCCATGCATTTCTGGGCAACCGCGATCGCGTCAAAACTTACAGAATCACGGCCGGCCCCTGCGTTATCACGGGCCAAGGGGCGATCGACCCCATCACCCAACCCCCGAGCCTCCGTCAGCGATCGCCCAACCAGATTCATCCTTTATTGACCCAACCCCGAAAGCCCATGACTCGGCCCACGCATCCGCCTATGAATGTGGACTCCTACGATCCAGGGGACTTTTACGATGAGATGTTTGCCGGCCCCGGTCAGCCTCGCCCCGAAGCTCAATTTTTGGTTGATCGCCTCCGATCGCTATCGGCCGCCGAGTTAAGCCAACGCCAAGAAGCAGCTCAAATTGCCCTTTTCCGGCAGGGGGTCACCTTCAATGTGTATGGAGCCAGCGAAGGGATTGAGCGAGCCTTTCCCTTCGATATCATTCCGCGCATTATTAACGCCCAAGAATGGGAAACCCTTGAACAGGGGCTGAAACAGCGAATTCATGCCCTGAATTGCTTTTTACAGGATATCTATAGCGACCAAAAAATTATTGCAGATGGTATTTTGCCCCGCGACCTAATTGAATCAGCCAAGGGCTTTTTGCAGCCTTGCATGGGATTGCAGCCCCCCAAGGGTATTTGGTGCCATGTGACCGGAACCGACTTGGTGCGCGATCGCCAAGGGCAGTTTTATGTGCTCGAAGATAACCTGCGTTGCCCGTCGGGCATTTCCTACGTTTTGGAAAATCGGCGCGTGATGAAAAGTACCTTCCCCAAGGTCTTTGAAAACGCCAACATTCAGGCGGTGGATGAATATCCGTCGCGATTATTGGAAACGCTGCTGAACCTTACGCCCGATCGCCTGGCCAATCCCACCGTCGTTGTGCTCACGCCGGGAATCTACAATTCCGCCTATTTTGAGCATTCTTTCCTGGCTCAACAAATGGGCGTGGAACTGGTGGAGGGGCGAGACCTGGTGGTGGCCGATGGCTATTTGCAAATGCAAACCACTAAGGGCCTGCAACGGGTGGATGCCATTTATCGACGGATTGACGACGACTTCATCGATCCTCAGGTGTTTCGCCCCGATTCTATGTTGGGCGTGCCTGGGCTAACGGATGTGTATCGATCGGGACGAGTGGCAATCGCCAATGCGCTGGGAACCGGCGTGGCCGACGACAAGGCGGTTTATGCCTACGTGCCCAAAATGATTCGCTACTACCTGAATGAAGAGGCCATGATCCCCAATGTGCCCACCTATCTTTGTTGGGAACCGGCGGACTTGACCTATGTGCTGGAACATTTGGATTCATTGGTGGTCAAGGCGGCCAACGAATCCGGGGGCTATGGCATGTTGATTGGCCCCCAATCCACCGCCGAGCAACAGGCCGATTTTGCCGATCGAATCCGGGCCAACCCCCGCAACTACATCGCCCAACCCACCCTCTGCCTGTCGCGGGTTCCCACCCTGCTCGATGGGGAGTTTGAGGGCTGCCATGTGGATTTGCGCCCCTATGTTCTCTACGGGGAGGATATCTATGTGCATCCCGGCGGTCTGACACGGGTGGCCCTGCGTCGGGGATCGCTGGTGGTTAACTCTTCCCAAGGGGGCGGCTCCAAGGACACTTGGGTGCTGATGGATTAGGCATTGCAATCGAAAAAAATCACCCAACCGATCGGGCTGGGTGACTCTTGAAATGCCTTTTTGGCAATGGATCCAGAAACCTGAATCCCAAATTTGCATAGAAGTGGGGAATCTGGCCCCAACGAACCTAAGCTTGGCGAGAGTAGTACTCAACCACCAGCAGTTCGTTGATTTGCAGCGCCACCCACTCGCGATCGATCACGCTGTTCACCTTGCCGGTCAACTTTTCCTTGTCAAATTCCAGGTGGCTGGGCATGTTGGCCAAACCGGGGAATTGCAGGTTGTTTTCCACAATTTTGCGCGATTGATCTTTCGGCCGCACCGTAACCACGTCCCCAGGACGGCACTGATAGCTAGCCACGTCCACGCGCCGGCCGTTGACCATGATGTGGCCATGGTTCACCAACTGACGAGCGGCGGGAATGGTGGGAGCCATGCCCAAACGGAACACGGTGTTATCTAGGCGCATTTCCAGCAGTTGCAACAGCACCGTTCCCGTGGAACCGGCTGCCCGACGAGCTTTCCGAACGTAGCGCAACATTTGGCGCTCGCTGACACCATAGTTAAACCGCAGCTTTTGCTTTTCTTCCAAGCGCACGGCATATTCCGAACGCTTTTTGCGGTTTTGGCCATGTTGTCCGGGCGGGTAGGCACGCTTGGCACTCTTGCGGGTCAAACCCGGCAGCTCGCCCAAACGACGCACAATGCGGAGACGCGGACCTCTGTATCGAGACATAACTAAGACTTTAGATTCCTTTCCTTGTTGCGGTTTTTGCGCCTAATCGACAACGGGAAGGACGGTTGGAGATCAAGCAACGCAAGCTTCTGAGCCAGAAAGCTTATGACAAACGTGCCAGCCGCGGCATACGTTTCCAGACTGACCAGTATACAGGTATTGGCGCGATCGCCCTAATGTTTTGCACAAAATTCCCGCGCATTTTTTGCGTGGCGACGGTGCAGTCATGCGGGCTAGATTTTTGGGGCCATTGCTTGGCGGACTTGGATGATTTTGTTGGCTGGGCCGATCGATCCAAAATCGCCCGGGCCGATCGGTGGTTTGGCCCTGGATGATGGCTCCCTGTGCGATCAACCGGTGAGGTGGCTGCCGGATTCCGGTGAGTCTCGGGCTAGGATAGGACAATTGCGAATGACGGGCGATCGCCCCTTGGGGCCAGGCCCTCGCGCCGATTTCCCATCATCCGGTTGCAAACTACCTGATCGGGTTTTTGACATCCTCCCCGTCCTAAAGGAGCGGGGATTTCGGCCCTAGGCAAACAACCGAAGTTGCTCGACTAGACCACGGGTTGACGCTTCATCGGCTGCTACCAGCGAACTGGATTTACGCTGGCCTCCACGTCCGTTTTGAGTCTCGGACTGCCCGCCCGCGACTTTGATGTTGATGGCGGCATTCACATCGCGATCGTGAATTGCCCCGCAGTGCATACAGACCCACTCGCGTACATCAAGGGTTTTCTTGCCACCCAATTGGCCACAAGATGAACATCGCTGACTGGTCGGCTCCCATCGGCTAATCACCTGGAAATCCCGCCCGTAGCGGATCGACTTGCCCTCGATCATTTGGCGGAAGCTGTACCAGCCAGCATCAGAAATCGCCCTTGACAATTTGCGATTTTTCACCATGCCCGACACATTCAAATCTTCCAGAACGATCGCTTGGTTCTCGCGAACGATTCGGGTCGATAACTTGTGCAGGAAGTCGGTTCGTTGATCCTTGATGCGGGCGTGAATTCGGGCCACCTTACGGCGGGCGCGGTTACGTCGGTTGCTGCCCTTAACCTTGCGGCTGAGGGATTTTTGAGCGCGGCGCAATCGCTTCAGGGATTTGGCTAGAGGCTTGGGACTTAGTACCTTTTCACCCGTGGACAGAGTGGCGAAGGTTGTTAATCCTAAGTCGATACCCACTCCATCATTGATAGCCTTCAGAGCGATCAGATCCACTTCACAGACAAACGATGCAAAGTAGCGATCGGCTGCATCCTTGATGATCGTCACTGATGATGGATCCGATGGCAGCTCCCGTGACCACTTGACCCGCACACAACCGATCTTGGCTAGGTAAACCGAGTTGGGTTTAACCGAAAACCCATTGGTCGTGAATCGAATGGATTGAGTTGAGTGTTTCTTTTTGAACTTCGGAAACCCAATCTTGCGACCTTTCCGCTCACCCTTCAAGCTTTTGAAGAAATTGCGAAAAGCCAGATGGGCATCTTGCAAGGATTGAACTAACGGCACAGATGCAACTTCCGATAGCCATTCACGTTCAACGGTTAGCTTGGCTTGGGTGATGACTCGTTTCTGAATTTCAGTATCGCTAACTTTCTCCCCTTGCTGATAGAGTTCTTGACGCAATCGAATTGCATCGTTGTAGACCACACGAGCGCAACCGAACGTCTTCGCCAGCATTAATCTTTGCAGGCGATTGGGATAAATTCGGTAGCGAAATCGTGCTTTCATAACTAACATCATAAGCGGGGTTGATCGAAAAAGCCGCCCTAGAAGGGCGGGGCTTGTACCCTTTCTTTTGGTCAACCAGGTTCCTTCTGAATCCCTTCCCCGCTTGCCCATGCAACAAGATCCACCCTCATTGCCCACGGAGGTGATCGTCACCCACCCTCGTGAGTCCCTCGGTGATGTGCAACTTGATTGGCATCCTCAGCCCGGCAGCTACTTGGACTTGGCCGGCAAGACCTACGCAGTCTTGGAGCGACACCATCGCTATCAACTGCGATCGGGCCGCTACCATCTCTACAAGATTGCGTTGCATGTGCAGGCGACCCAGCGCCCCTCGGAGCAAAATTTCTTTGAAGGTCAATGGATCATTGGCGATCCGCGCTGTCGATTCAATGCGCGATCGGAACTGCTCCGTTGTGCCGTGAACCCGTCGGGCCCCTGCTTGGGCTGTCGCTCCTTTGAACTGATTCCCAAGCAGGCCTAATGATCAAGATGATCAAGCCCCATTTGGCCTGGCTGGGTCGAGCTGGCTGGGCCTAAATCATGGGGGGATCCCGCAGTTGGCGAGATCCCCCCAAAATGTTTAAGCGGCAGTTCAGGGCCCGGCCGGGCCTCAAAGCATTGGCTTCAAAACGCCAGTTTTAAAACTCCAACTAACGCCAACTTTAAAACTCTAACTGCCGATCCCGATCGCGGTAAAAATTCGGCTCCGACTCTGGGCCACCTTGCATCCGAGCTTTGGCCTTGGCGGCACTCCGCTTCAGGGATTGCAGTCGCGATTCATACCGGCTGCGCAATTTCTTTTTAGGGGTTTGTTCCACCAGGGTTTTCAGGGCGCTGCCCAAACTTTTGTAGGCATTGGGCAAGGAATACCCAAACCGAGCGGCTAGGGCGATCGCCTTTTCATCGGCCTCGATCGACTCTTTCAGTTGCCGATCGCTGTTGTTTTTCTGATAAAGCCGCCAGCCGGACACTCCACACAGCCCCAAGGCCAACAGTAGCAACAGGCCATCTTGTACCCACAGTTCACCCACCGCACCGCCTAGCCCGATCGCCAGGGCCGCCATTTCCCAGCCGTCGCGCGGGATAGTGTCGTTTTGAATGCGGGCCACCTCGTGCCAAAACAGCAAATTGCGCTGATCCTTCGCGAACTGCTCCCAGGCCACCAAATCCACCTGAATTTCCACCTGATCCTTGCCGATTTCTTCGCAACGAATCAGGGGCGGATTCACGTCCATGGCCTTTTCAACGGTTACCCAGCTCTGTAGCTCAGGGGGCAACAGGCTTTTGAGTCGTCGAAGTTCGCTGAGATCCGATCGAGCTGTGGAAAACGAGGTCATTGCAACTGGTATCCAAACCGAAAAAGCACCGGAAACAACCCGAATCTGGCTGGGGAGAGCAACCTGCCCCGGCATCCGTCGATCAACTGTTCTAAGGTTCTGGACAAGGTTCTGGACAATGGCGATCGCACCCTGGGCTGGTGGCTCCGTTTAACGGGAATTAGTGAAAACCAAGCCATCGATCGCTGGGAACCCTTGTCTGACTCTGGCTGGCCAGGGGCCAATGCCCACTTGTGGAACAGTGCTCGTTGATTGGTGATCTGATCGGGTATTTGCAGTATATCGCGCCCCGTTTCCGGCTCCCGGTCGCCAATCGCACATCTTCAGCGGTTGCCATGAGGTTCTGCCACGGTTCCACCACCCTTCGCCAGGGTTCGATCGAGTGGGGCGCTGGGCTGGATTGTGCCACTGGCAACCCTAACTGCTGATTCCCATTGATTAGTCTTAACAAGCCAGCCTTGATTGAGCAGACCCTAATCAGCAAAAACGCCCTTGTGCCAAGCGACAAGAGCGTTCCCAATCAACAGGCAGCCAAAATTACATCGACGAACCAAGACCGACGTAAGCGCCATAGAAAAACAAACCGACAACACCGATGACACCAATACCGGCGATCGTGCCGACAACCCACAGGGGAATTCGTCCGCCTCCAGACACAGCCGTGACCTCCTTAGTCAAAAAGTAGGGTTTGATGAGGACGCGCCACTAGAGCGCATCACACTGATAGTTTCCCCAGCTCAGGGCTGGAGGATGTTGATCATTCAACGAATGCTTCATCAATTCAGCAGCCAATCAGCAGCCAAGGCTTAAGCCGGAGCCTAAGTTCTTGCGCAACTCAGTTGACAAGCCTAGTTGAAGAAGTAGCTGGACATCAAAATGCCAATCACGAAAATGAACAGCAGACCCAGATAGAGCGAAGTCCGGTTCAGCTCTACGGGTTGCTTGTTGGGGTTAGGGCTACGTTCCACAGTGACAATCTCCTAGCGCTGAATGAACTGCATGGCCGCGATCGCGCCCAGGAAGAACACCGTCGGTACTGCCAGTGCGTGAACTGACAACCAACGAACGGTAAAAATCGGGTAAACAACGGGCTGGTTGGGATTCTGCGTCGCCATGATTGTTAAAAACGCTCAATAACTACTTCTGCAAGAACTGATCAATCTGAGTCTTAGCGCCTTGACGGATTTGCACGATCGGCACTTCGGTGCGCGTCTCGGTGAAGTATGCGTTGGGGCGGGGCGTTCCGAATGCGTCGTAGGCCAAGCCCGTGCTGACAAACAACCAACCAGCGATAAACAGAGCCGGGATGGTGATGCTGTGGATGACCCAATAGCGGATGCTCGTTACGATGTCCGAAAACGGACGCTCACCAGTTGATCCAGATGACATAGTCTCTTTAGTCTTCTCTCAATGGAAAATTAAACAAGAGCTAGCGGCTTGCCCAATCATTCAACCCGGAAACCGCTGAGTTTTGGGAACTTCAGCGACGGCCGGAGAATGGGCAATTGCTGGTTTCCATGATACAGAACGGGGGAAAAACTCCACAAGCCAATCCTGGGCGATCGAGCTTTTTGCGAGGGGCGGCGGGGATCGGGCGATCGCTGGGGATGCGTCTCGCGATTGTCATGAACCGGCACATGAACCGATGCAGAAACCGGCGACTAATCCACCAGCGATCGAGCACCAACAACGCTCCCGGCCGCAACTCACCGAAAATCGATGGGCAAAGCCGCGATCACCTTAGCTGGCAGCCGGAGCTGCGGCATTGAGCTTGGCTGTGTCATAGCGCAAGATTACGCCGTTTTGGCCCAGCACAAAGCCCTGATCCTGCCCAAAGAACAGAATTCGGTAAAAATTGGAGGGCACATCGCCGACAGCGCGATCCTTCTGCCAGGTTTTGCCGCCGTCATAGCTGGCGAGCAAATCGCCGCTCCCCCCAGTAATCCACAGCTCCTGATCATTGCGATAGGCCAAGTCCAGCAGCCCAAGGCTGTTGCGCAGCTCGGGGCTGGTGGTGGCGGCCCAGGTTTCCACATCGGTGGGGCTGCTGAATTGCACCTGGCCCCCGCGTGCGAGAGACCACAGGCGATCGTCAGGGCCAAAGCCCATGTTTTGCAGACGGCGCGAGCTGTTGCGGTTGTGTTGCTGCCAAGCTTCATCGCCAGGAGTCCAGGTGGAGTAGTAGCTCCCCCGTGAGGAAACGGAGACGTATTTACCGCTGCTCGATCGAGAAACGTTGCGCACCACCCCGATCGACTCTTGCACCATGGCTTTCCAATTGCGACCGCCGTCCATGGTGCGGTAAATGGCCCCCAAATCGGTCATCATTTCGGCCTGCTGGGGCCCCAAGGCCACAATCAAACGAGGATCGCCGGGCAGTTGGTTGCTGAGGGGAATCTCCGACCAGGTTTTACCCTCATCGGTGGTATGCAGCAGGATGGCGGGCTTACCGACAATCCAGCCCTCCTTGCCCGAGAAACTGACAGACTCCAAGTTATAGGGCGAGTCACCCAAATCCAGGGATTTGTCGGCCCAGGTTTTACCGCCGTCGGTGGTTTCCAGGATGGTGGCCCCTTTACCCACCATCCAACCGTGGGGCCCCTTGCCCACCAGGGTCACATCCAACATGGTTTGTTCGGTGGGCAGATTAATCACCTCCCAGGGGTTAGCCGCTACGGAGTCAATTTTGCGAGCGGTGCAGCCCACACAAAGCAGGGCCGCCAACAGGACAGGCAATAATTTGGGGAATAGATTACGAAGCCAGTGGGTCATGGGATGAATGGGATGATGAGGTGACCGGAATCGAGAGTTTCGGTGCGGTCTGAAAGGGGTGCTCAGCGGGAATTAGCCAAGGGAACTACCTTGGGCTAATTCAGACCATAAAAGCTCAGGAGCAACAGAATTCCCAGGCCCAAAACGCTGAAAATGAGGACGTTTTTGGCACCGGGAGTGAGGGTGTTAACCCCAATGCCGTAGCCGAGGTTTTCGTCAAATCCGGAGGCTTTGCCGGCGGGGCCGATGCTTTTGAATTGATATTTTTTCACGCCACAAACGGGACAGCGCCAATTTTCAGGCAGGGTCTCGAAGGGGGTGTTGGGGGCCACGTTCCGACGCTCATCCCCCTTGCCGGGTTCGTAGACATAGCCACAGGAGCGGCATTCATAGCGATCGGGCAGGGCGGGGGCGGCCGGTTCCGAGGAGGTGGCCTCGATCGCGCTGGAGTCGGCAGCCGCGATCGGTTCGATCGGTGAGTCCTCTGGTGGATGAGTCATGGGTCGCGACAGGAAGCGTGAAGATCGAAACGACGGGAATTCAACCGAGCCGATCGAGGTCAGGACTCGATCGGGTTTAGCCCCATGGAGCCGGGCCCAGGCCCATGCTCCGCCACCGTTAACCTGGGCTAGTTAACGTGGGCTAATTACTGGGATTAAAAGATTGTCTTAACGATTATCGCACAGGCGCGATCGCCCCTCTGGTCTAGGCTCTGGGGCGATCGGCCCTGCGCAAAATTCCTGAAAAAGCCATCAAATCCCCAGCATCCAAAGTTTTCATCGATTCGTTCATGTCAGAATAATGAGCGCCAGCTTCCAGCAGCTTCCAGCAAGTGATGGCCAGCCCTTGGGTTGGCAAACCCTGGGTGAATCCGACCCCAGGTTGGGAAAAAAGGCGCTGATCCCCGCTTTAGAGTTCTCCAGCAGTACCCCCAGATATGTTTACGCTGAGTGGCTATGAATACTTTCTAGGCTTCCTGCTGCTTTGCGGCATTGTGCCTGTGCTTGCCCTAGGTGCTTCTGCCGTTGTGCGCCCCAAGCGTCCTGGCAAGGAGCGGCGCACGACCTACGAATCAGGGATGGAGCCGATCGGCGGAGCTTGGATTCAGTTCAATATCCGTTACTACATGTTTGCACTGGTTTTCGTAGTCTTTGACGTGGAAACCGTGTTTCTATACCCCTGGGCGGTGGCTTTTAGCCGCTTGGGTCTGTTGGCTTTCATTGAGGCCCTGGTCTTCATTGCCATCCTGGTCATTGCCCTTGTTTATGCCTGGCGCAAAGGAGCGTTGGAATGGTCGTAACGCCGAACCCTAACCCGATCGAATCCGTGGGTCGTCCGCAGATCACGCAAGATCTGTCGGAAAACGTGATTTTGACCACGGTGGATGACCTCTACAACTGGGCGAAGTTGTCGAGTTTGTGGCCGATGCTCTATGGCACGGCCTGTTGCTTCATTGAATTTGCGGCCCTGATTGGCTCCCGTTTTGACTTTGACCGCTTTGGACTGGTGCCCCGTTCCAGCCCGCGCCAGGCGGATCTGTTGATCACCGCCGGAACGATCACCATGAAAATGGCCCCGGCCCTGGTGCGCTTGTATGAGCAAATGCCGGAGCCGAAATATGTGATCGCCATGGGGGCTTGCACGATCACGGGTGGCATGTTCAGCGTGGACTCACCTTCGGCCGTGCGTGGTGTGGATAAGTTGATTCCGGTGGATGTGTATCTGCCCGGTTGCCCGCCCCGTCCGGAAGCGATCGTGGATGCGATTATCAAGCTGCGCAAGAAGGTGGCCAATGAGTCGCTGGCGGAGCGCGGAGCCACGGCCCAAACCAACCGCTACTACACGATCGACCACCAAATGAAGCCAACTTCGCCGATTTTGACCGGTCGCTATTTGCAAGAGCCGGGCCGACAAGCCCCGCCCAAGAGCCTGACCGACGCGATCGGGCTGCCCGTGCCGCCCGCGCTGTTGACCGATCGGGCCAAACAGGAAGCTTAGGAGACGCAACGCATGGCCGACGAAACCCAACCCACCGATCTCGCCACCAACGAAGCCGGTGCGATCGCCCTCAAAGGGGACATTTCCCAATGGCTGACCAGCAACGGCTTCGGAAACGAACTGCTGGAAATCGATGATTTGGGTGTGGAAGTGATCAAGGTCGATCGGGACAAATGGCTCCCGATCGCCACCGCCCTCTACGCCTACGGGTTTAATTACCTTCAATGTCAGTGCGCCTACGACCTGGGCCCCGGTGAAGACCTCGTGAGTCTTTATCACCTGGTGCAGGTGGCCGACAACGTGACCAAGCCCAAGGAAGTGCGCGTCAAGGTGTTCCTGCCGCGGGCCAACCCAACCGTAGCCTCGGTCTACTGGATCTGGAAAGGTGCTGACTGGCAAGAACGCGAAGCCTACGACATGTACGGCATTGTCTACGAAGGTCACCCGAGCCTGAAGCGGATTCTGATGCCAGAAGATTGGGTGGGCTGGCCCTTACGCAAGGACTATATCTCGCCAGACTTCTACGAACTTCAGGATGCCTATTAGGCCGTCCCAATCAACGATACTCAAAGCCCTCGGATCGCGATTTGATCGATCCGAGGGCTTTGCAGCATATGGGGAATGATCAAAAGGTTGAAAACACTCGCTGATCGGCTACACAAGAGCCACGCAAATATAACCGGCTAGTTGGGTAAGCTATTGCGATTTGCGCCGTCCCGCGCCTGATTTTGGTTATTTGCCGGAGTGCCACCACGCTGATTGTTAGGGCGATTGTTCGATCGCCCCGGAGCCTGGCCCGCGCCGGGTGTGCCAAAGCGAGCCGACTGCACCGCTCCGGTGTTACCCAGTTTTCGTTCTGTGCCCTCGTTGTAGCTCAGGAATGTCCCTCCCGCATTGCCCGTCACCACCACCACATTGCGCTGGCCCGTGACCAAGCGCTGGGTTCCTTCGGGCAAGACTCCTTCATAGGTCACCTTGCCATCGGTCAAAATTCGCACCCAGGAGCGGGCCGTGAGCCGCACATTCACCCGCACTGGGGCGATCGGGGCCAGGCTGAGCCGCTGTGGAAAGCGAATTTGACTAGCAATTCCCTGTGCCACTAACACCCCATCACCGCCACTAGCTACGGCTGGAACGGGCGATCGCGCAGGACTACTGGTTGCAGCAGGGCGGGGCGACTGAGCCGCCGTGCGCCTCGGTGAAGGCGTGGGGGCAGTGGCGCGCGGGCTAGGACTCCTGGTGGGCTTCGGCGTGGCGGAAGCCGTAGGAGTTGGGCTGGGGGAAGAGCTAGGTGAAGGGCTAGGGCTAGGGGATGGTGAAGGACTGGGGCTAGGCGATGGGCTGGGAGTTGGTGAAGGACTGGGGCTAGGCGATGGCGTGGGGCTAGGCGATGGGCTAGCGGCCGCCGTCGGGCGAGCTGGGGCACTGGGGCTGGTGGTCGATCGGGGAGTAGGCGTAATCGCAGGGCTGGGTGAGGTAACCGGCGGCTGCACAATCACCGTGCTGGGGGCCGGCTGGCTGTGGCGCAACAGGGCCGACAGACCCAGCACCGACGCAATCAGGACACCGATATACAGCATCACCAAATGGGCCGGCTTGAGCTGGGGAGCAGGAATCACCGACAGCACCCGTTGAGAGCGCACGGGGACTATGCCATTTTGCAGCGGATATTCCTGGGCAATTTCTGAGCCATCCAACCCCAAAGCCGTGGCGTACTTGGCAATAAACCCGCGCACATAAACCGGCTCGGGCAGCGAGGACGAGTCGGCCGCCTCAAGTGCTTGCAGGATACGACGTTGAATTTTGGTGGTTGCCGCGACGGACTCGATCGTTAAGCCTTGGCTTTCGCGACATTCCCGCAGTCGAGTGCCAATTTCAACAAGGCGCTCAACTTGGGGCGAGTCAGCAGGCATCGTGCTGTCGTTCATATCCTTGTGGCTACTGCGGTGCGTGATGCGGCGGAACGGGGAGGAGTTGGAAGATTGTACCGAGAGTTGGGGAGACGAAGACTCGTGACTATCCTAGCGACCGAGAGGCCATCTTGCGAAGATTCAAGCAACCATCATCAGAATTCTGGGGGTGGTATTTGGGTCTGAGACTAGGATTGTCCCACGGGCTGGGTCTTGACCGATACCGCTCGCGACGCTTTTGGGAATTCAAGGAGAATTCCGATGATCATCCGATGACCAGATGATCAATCGACGGGAAATGAGTCGGCTTGGGATTAATGGGCTGATCTTAAGCCGGCCTGGCGGCGCAACTGCTGAATTTCAGTGGCTGTCAGATGCCGATGGGTGCCGATCGGCAGCTCTTGGCCCTGCTTTGATTTCAGGGTGAGCGAACCAATAGCAATACGGTGCAACTTTATCACCGGATGACCGAATAATTCGGCCATGCGTCGAATTTGCCGATTTCGACCTTCCATCAGAGTGATTTCTAATTCGGTACGATCGCCCTGGGGGTGATCCCTGCGCCCTTGCACCTCGCGGACTTGGGCCGGCAGCGTTGGACGGCCATCCAATAAAATGCCCTGTCGCCATTGCGCCAACACCTGGGCGTTGGGTTGTCCCTGCACCCACACGCGATAGGTTTTGGGTTGGTGAAACCGAGGATGGGTGAGGGCGTGGGTCAGTT
Source organism: Limnothrix redekei LRLZ20PSL1 (assembly GCF_043235035.1). Classification (NCBI taxonomy): domain Bacteria; kingdom Bacillati; phylum Cyanobacteriota; class Cyanophyceae; order Pseudanabaenales; family Pseudanabaenaceae; genus Limnothrix; species Limnothrix redekei. The sequence goes on from NZ_JAZAQF010000049.1 coordinate 38,796, forward strand.
CTCCATCGTTGGTTAACAGCAGGGCCCCAGTGGAATCCCAATCTAAGCGGCCCACAGGGTGCAGCCCCGTTTGTTCAACGAGCGATCGGGGAAGTAAATCCAGCACGGTTCGCCGCTGCCGATCGTCCGCACAAGCCGACAGCACCCGGGCAGGCTTATTCAACAGCAGATAGAGCAGTGCGGGGCGATCAGTTGGACGAACGGGCCGACCATCAACCTCAATTTGATCCACTTCGGGATTGACCACACAGCCCAATTGCGCCACCTGGCCGTTGACCCGCACTCGCCCTTCCGTAATCCAAACTTCCGCATGGCGACGGGAAGCCAAGCCCCATTGGGACAATACCTTTTGCAACCGTTGCCCAGCTTGGGGAGCGATCGCATGAGGGGCTGCCGTTGCCGCTGGGGCGATCGGCTGGGTCAAATCAGATGAGGACGATCGGGCAGGGACAGTAGGACGGCGGCGACGACTCACGGGCGGGATGCTGGGGTTTGGATGGGCGATGGGGCCGGTTCGCAACCCATCGTATGGCCTCGCAGCCAATCCAGCGCCCCTTGAGGACGGGGAATGGTATTGGTTTCCAGGGTGGTGATGGCCCAAGGATCATCAAGCCTTTGCTGCGATCGCCCCAAGGAGATCCCAAACCAGCGTCCGGAAACCGCCGCCTGGGTGCAAGCTGTTGTTTGGGGAATTTTGGCCGTGGTGCTCGATCGCGGTAGCAACAGAAGCTGCAAGCCGACCACGGTCATTAGGGTGGTGATCGCAAGGCTGAGATTGTTTCGCATGTCGATCGCACCTCAAAACGCAGGACTCCAAAGCGGCCCAGCCGCTGGGTAACCGTCGGTCAGCCTAAGGCCGCCAGATGTCAGGGGGTTGTCGATGGCGTGTCAGACGGCGTTTCAATCCATTAGCTTTCAGCAACTTTCGGCTTTCAGCAAATTCTGACTACCATCGAAATATCGAAATATCGAATTCTGATCCTCAGAAGATACAGGGATTGATTCGGTTCCCGTGCGATCGATTTAACAGGATGGTTGCGATCGAGATCGGTTGCGTCGGTTGCAATCGATCGGGCCCCAGCCGCCCACACCGGCCCAAGCCCCTATAATCTGAAAGCCAATCCTTCCGTCGAACCATGGTCGTTGAATTCGCCGACTCCGCCAAACTGGCTGTGGAAGTTAACCGCCGCCGCAACTTTGCCATCATTTCCCACCCGGACGCGGGGAAAACCACCCTCACTGAAAAGTTGCTTCTGTATGGCGGTGCAATTCACGAAGCCGGTTCCGTGCGGGCCCGTCGCGACCAGCGCCAAGCCACCTCAGACTGGATGGAATTGGAAAAGCAACGGGGCATTTCCATTACCTCCACGGTATTGCAGTTTGAATATCGGGATTGCCAAATTAATTTGTTGGATACGCCCGGTCACCAAGATTTCAGCGAAGACACCTACCGCACCCTGGCCGCTGCGGATAATGCGGTGATGTTGATTGATGCGGCTAAAGGTTTGGAGCCACAAACGCGCAAACTTTTTGAGGTTTGCCGGTTGCGGAAATTGCCGATTTTTACCTTTGCCAACAAGCTCGATCGCCCCTCCCAAGAGCCGCTGAATCTATTAGATGAAATTGAAAAGGAGCTAAAACTCGCCACCTATCCGGTGAACTGGCCGATCGGGACGGGCGATCGCTTCAAGGGAGTGTTTGATCGCCGCACTCGAAAAGTGCATCTGTTCCAGCGATCGCGCCACGGCAGCAAAATGGCCAGCGAAACCACCCTGGACTTGGACGCACCGGAACTGCTGGAATTGGTGGAACCGGACGTTTATCAAACCTTTAGGGATGAACTGGAACTGATTGAAGAAGTGGGTTCTGAGTTGGATCTCGAAGCGGTTTTGTCCGGCGAACTCACCCCCGTTTTCTTCGGCAGCGCCATGACCAATTTTGGGGTGCAACTGTTTCTCGATGCCTTCTTGGACTATGCGGCCAAGCCGGGCCCCCGCACCGCCCGAACTGGATCCGTTGACCCAACCCATGAGCATTTTTCGGGCTTTGTCTTTAAGTTGCAGGCCAACATGGATCCAAAACACCGCGATCGGGTGGCCTTCGTGCGGGTTTGCTCCGGCAAATTCGAGAAAGACATGGTGGTGACCCATGCGCGATCGGGCAAAAGCTTACGATTGGCTCGGCCGCAAAAGCTCTTTGCTCAGGATCGCGAATCCGTTGAGGAAGCCTACGCGGGCGATGTCATTGGCTTAAACAATCCTGGAGCCTTCTCGATCGGGGACACCATTTACATTGGCCCCAAAATTGAATACGAAGGCATTCCCTGTTTTTCGCCGGAACTCTTTGCCTATTTGCGAAACCCTAACCCCTCTAAATTCAAACAATTTCAAAAGGGAATTTCGGAACTTCGCGAAGAAGGAGCCGTCCAAATCATGTATTCCACCGACGAGGCCAAGCGCGATCCAATTCTGGCGGCCGTGGGGCAACTGCAATTTGAAGTGGTGCAATTCCGCTTGCAAAGTGAATACGGTGTGGAATCACGGGTTGAGCTGCTGCCCTATTCCGTGGCCCGTTGGGTCACCGCCGGCTGGGATGAGCTAGCCAAAGTGGGCCGGTTGTTTAATGCCATGACCGTCAAAGATATGTGGGATCGTCCCGTTTTGTTGTTCAAAAACGAGTGGAATTGTCAACAGGTGGAGGGAGATCACCCCAGCCTACAACTCCAGTCGATCGCGCCCTTAACCTAATGACTTCACGATCTGCGACATTTGGCTATTTTGGGGGCTGGTTTGACCAACGCTTTGGGTCAGCCCCCCAAGCCCGCTATCCAACGTTTAAGTCAGCGATCGGGCTATTTTTGCAGCACTTGGGTGATCGACGGGATGGGGTGATTGTGGAAACCGGCACCCAGCGACTACCCGACGACTGGGGAGCTGGCTGCTCAACCACCATCTTTGGTGAAACCCTAGAAACCTTTGATGGCGGTCGCCTTTGGACAGTGGATCTGTCGCCGGAAAATCTGACCACTTCCCAGCACTGCACCCAGCATGTGGCTCAGCGAATTGAGTATGTTTGCAGTGATTCGGTGACCTTCCTCAAACAGTTCGATCGCCCGATTGACTTGCTGTATTTGGATAGTTTGGATTGGTGGGATGATCCTCAAATTCAACAACAATCCCAGGCCCATCAACTGGCAGAAATTGAAGCCGCCTGGGATAAATTACGCCAAGGTTGCATCATTTTGCTCGATGACAATGGGTTGCCGGGCGGTGGCAAGGCCCGACTCACGAAGGAATTCTTAAGCCAGCAGGGTTGGAGCTGCATCCTCGACTATCAACAGAGTCTTTGGATTTCTGAGAAAGTCATGTTTTAAGTACATGTTCCAAATTTGTGTTCTAAATTTATGTTTTAGATACATGTTTTAGATACATGTTTTAGATGCAGGCCTTAAATTTATGCTTCAAAGTGCTGTTTGTAGGACTTTGATGGGATCACTGAAAAATTGAGACTGGAATTCTGTCACCATTTGAGGTAAACCTGCAATTAGAGTGCCTTGATGATGGGTGATGGGGCACTTCCCCGCGTTCCTTTGCTTGTTTCCTTCACCTTGGTTCTGCCCTGTGCCATACTCATCCACCCGATCGCGTGCCTTGTTTAAACGGTCTCAGCCGCCCGAGACCGACTATGCAGACTACCTGGAACTGCCGCCAGAGGGGCCAGAGCTGGACTTGTTGCGAGCGGCCCGGGCCATCTATGAGGCCTACTGCGTGATTATGGTCGATCGCGCTCGGCGGCCCTATGGAATTGTGGTGAATCGGCACACCTTTCGAGGGCGACCGATTTTTCAAGATCGAGTGATTCTTTTGCCTGACGAACGCTTCATTTCGATTCGGCAAATTGAATTGCAAATGTATTAGATCAATCAAGTTGGATCAATCAAGTTAGATCAATCAAAGATTGGAGCCATCAGCGATCAGGCGATCGATGTGCCCGGACAATGCAATAGCAAGAAATGTAACCAGGATCAGCACCGTTGGCCAAAAAAATATAGCCAGACTAATCCTTGAATCGAAATTAGGTCTGAGTCAGAAGACCTGATCAAGGACAAGATCAGCAATTTCTTAAATTTCCTAGATCTGTCTTTTGAGCTTGACCTTTACAATAAAAGAACCGCGCCGTTTTTCATCGCAATGACGTTAGGTTGCCTGTGTCTCCGTTGCCATCATCACTGATTGCTAATCAAGCTGAGTCGATCCAGATTGAAACCCTGGAATTGTTGGAATGGCCGCGCCTTTGCCAGCATCTGGCAACCTTTACGGCCACCAAGCTGGGGGCGATCGTGGCCCGACAGTTGCCAATTCCGGGCGATCGCCGCACCAGCGAAACCCTGTTGGCCCAAACCCGCGAGGCTTGGGAGCTGGAACGCAGCGCCACGGGAGGCCTGAATTTTGGCGGGATTGCGGATATTGGGGCGGCGCTCGATCGGGCCACGCGGGGCGGTGTGCTGGCCGGTGAGGAATTGCTGGAAGTGGCTACTACCCTATCTGGGGCCCGCAACCTGCGCCGGGCGATCGACCAGCGGGAAGATTTGCCGGCCCTGGCGGCCCTGGTCGAGGAGCTGCGGACTTATCCGGAGCTGGAGCAGGAAATTCACTACTGCATTGACGATCGGGGCGATGTGACCGATCGTGCCAGCCCCAAGTTGGCAGAAGTCCGCGAAAAGCTGCGGGCCGGCCGCGATTGGATTTACCAAAAGCTGCACAACATCATGCAGCAGCATTCCAACGCGATTCAGGAACCAAATATTAGCCAACGGGGCGATCGGTTCGTGATTCCCGTGAAGGCCAGCCACAAGGACGTGATTCGCGGCATTGTCCACGACACGTCCTCCACGGGCGCAACTCTGTACGTGGAACCCCACACGATCACCGAGCAAAACAACCGCCTGCGCCAATGGCAACGGCAAGAGGTGATCGAGTCGGAAATTGTCCGGCGGCGGCTAAGCGAGCAGATTGCCGAGGTGGCTCCCGATCTGGAGCGGCTGTTGGCGGTGGCCACGGAGCTGGACTTGGCCGCGGCCCGGGCCCGCTATTCCTTTTGGATTGAGGGCAATGCGCCGCGTTTTATTGAACCGGATGAAACCCTGACCCTGCGCCAGTTGCGCCACCCGTTGCTGATTTGGCAACAGAAGCACGAGCAAGGGCGGGACGTAATCCCGATCGATGTGCGAGTCGATCCGACGATTCGGGTGGTGGCGATTACGGGGCCGAACACCGGGGGCAAAACCGTCACCCTGAAGACCCTGGGTTTGGCGGCCCTGATGGCGAAGGCGGGGCTGTTTGTGCCTGCGCGGGAGCCGGTGGAGTTGCCGTGGTTTAGCCAGGTGTTGGCGGATATCGGTGATGAACAGTCGATCGAGCAGAACCTGTCCACCTTCTCGGGCCACATCCGCCGGATCGTCCGTATCCTGGATGCCCTCCAGCCCGATCGCCCTGCCACCAACGACGGGGTGGGTGCGATCGCCCCGGAAAGGGCGCACGGCGGTGCGCCCCTACAGGAACCTGGTTTGGACGATTCAAATGGATCAGAATCCGACGGAAACGAAACCGTAGGGGCGCAAGGCCTTGCGCCCTCCGCCGATCGCCCCGCCACCAACGACAATCCATCCGAATCGTTGGTGTTGTTGGACGAGGTGGGCGCGGGAACCGACCCGGCCGAAGGCAGCGCCCTGGCCGCCGCCCTGCTGGAAGCCCTGGCTGATCGCGCCCGCTTGACCGTGGCGACGACGCACTTTGGGGAACTGAAAACCCTGAAATATCGTGATAGCCGGTTCGAGAACGCCTCGGTGGAATTTGATGACCAAACCCTTAGCCCCACCTATCGGTTGCTGTGGGGAATTCCGGGGCGATCGAACGCCTTGAGCATTGCCCGCCGGTTGGGGTTGGATGAAGCCGTGGTCACGGCTGCGGGCGATCGGGTGGGTGGCCAATCAGAAGACATCAACCGGACGATCGCCGGCCTAGAAGCCGAACGCCGCCGCCAGGAAGCCAAGGCGAACGAGGTGGCGCACCTGTTGCAGCGGGCCGAGTTTTTGCATGAGCAAATCGATCGCAAGGCCCAAACCCTGAAGGAGCGAGAAGAGCAGCTCAAGCAAACCCAAGAAGCCGCCGTCCAAAAGGAAATTGAGCGAGCCCGCAGCGAAATTGCCCAGGTGATCCGGCAGTTGCAGCGGGGCACACCCACGGGCCAGCAAGCCCAGCAAGCCACGGCCCAAGTGGGCGAAATTGCCCAACGATTCCTGCCGTCTCAGCAGCCGAAACCGAAACCCAAGGGCTACAAACCCCAGGTGGGCGAACGGGTGCGCGTGCCCAAGCTCGGCGGCGCAGCGGAGGTGTTGGCGATCGATGAGGCCGATGAGGAAATCACGATTCGGATGGGGCTGATTAAGGCAACCCTCCAGTTTGCCGACGTGGAATCCCTTGATGGCAAAAAAATCGAGGTGCAAAAACCGGAGCCGAAACCCGCGCCCCCGCCGAAAACCAAGGAGCGATCGATCCTCCGCACCAGCAGCAACACCCTGGACATTCGTGGGGCCCGGGTAGCCGACGCGGAAATCGAAGTGGAACAGGCGATCGATCGGGCGATTTCCGCTGACTTTGGTTGCCTGTGGATCTTGCATGGCAAGGGAACCGGTAAACTGCGAGACGGCGTGCGCGCCCACCTCAAAACCCATCGACTGGTGGAACGCTTTGAGGATGCCCCCCGCGAGGATGGCGGCACGGGCGTGACGGTCGCCTATTTGCGTTAGGGTTCTGGCGAGGAGTGGTGTGTGTTGAATGCCGTTCGATCGAAGGGCTGGCCGTGGCTGGTGGTTTGGGTGCTGCCCGCGCTGCTGCTGGCGGCCTTGATGGTGCGTTATGGCGTAAACCTCCCCACCTACGACCAGTGGGACACGCCGGGGGTGTTGTTCGTGAAGTTGGCAGAGCATCAGCCGCTGACCTTCGTGGATTTTATTTCCCAACACAATGAAAGCCGCAAAGTCTTTCCCCGGCTGATCTTTTTGGGATTGGCTTATCTGACGGGCTGGGATATTCGGGCCGAGTTGGCGGTGATTTTTGCCCTGGTTTGTGGGGCGGCGGGGGCAATTTTTGCCTTGGGGCGATCGACGGTTTTAGATCGTAGATTTCAGGCGATCGCCTTTGCCTTAGCCAGTTGCTTACTGTTCAGCCCGTCCCAATGGGAAAACTGGGTTTATAGCATTCAAATTGTTGTTTTCCTGCCGATTTTTTGCATCACCACTAGTTTGTGGTTGGCGCAATCTTCGCTGAGGTTTTGGCAGAAAATTGCGATCAATATTGTGTTAGCCACGATCAGCACCTATTCCAGCGCTAGCGGGATGTTTTGCTGGTTTCTGTCGTTCCCGGCGCTGTTTTTAAAGGACTGGATCGTTGGCTTGAGTCGGGAAGATGCTGGTGGGCGCACGGCGGTGCGGGATGCTGGTGAAACTGGATCGTTAGGTGACAAAGATAGTGGTGGGCGCACGGCGGTGCGCCCCTACGGGATTGTTGGAGATTTGGGGCGATCGATTCAATCGTTAGGCGCGACGGCTCGCCAGTCCTGGATTGGGTTGGGGGTGTGGCTCGCGGCGATGGCGGCGAATTTACTGCTCTATTTTTGGGATTATTACAAACCCCCCAGCCACCCGAGTTTTGCGGGGCCGCTGCAACAACCGATCGCCGGGATTAAATATTGGTTTGCCTTGATGGGGGCGATCCTGGGATTTGATGATTTGGGGTTGAGTCAACTGCTGGGGGGCTTGGGGCTGCTGGGCTTTTTGGGGTTAGTAATCCTGGCTTGGCGAGGCGATCGGGCGCGATCGTTTGAGTGGGTGATTTTTGGGTGCTATGCGATCGGTACTGATGCGATCGTCACCCTCGGGCGGTTTGGGTTTGGGCCCGATGCTGCCCTGACTTCCCGTTACCAAACCTTTTCGCTTTATCTGTGGATTGCGATTATTCATCTGTCCGCGATTTTGTTGCCCCAATTCACTCAGCACCGCTTACCCAAACCCTGGCGAAAAGGGCTAGTTATTTTTGGGTTAACCCTGTTTTTAGTGTTGCATTACGCCAGCTTTGCGATCGGGTCGCGCAACTTGGCGAACTTCAGTCGCGATCGCCATCAGGGCAAAGCTTGTTTAACGTTTATCAACAGTTTCCAAGATGAACGCTGCTTCACCGAGTGGATTTATCCTGAGCTGAATGACCATGTTCTCAACACCATTCGCGACACCAATCAGCTCGGGTTTGTGCGTCCGCCAATTGCTCCCCCAATTCCCGAAAAAACGGATCTGAAAGCCTTAGCCCAAAATCAACCGATCGCTGGCAACTTCCAAACCCTCACGCTCCAAAAAAATGACGATACTTGGGAATATGTGGCCGGGGGCGAGCTGACTTTGGGTGCTGGTTGCCAGCCTACGCGATCGGTTTTATTGGCTTACGAAAAAGACGGTGCAACGATTCCGTTCACAGCGGCAAAAGTGGGCAAAAACTATCGCGGCATGGGGCAAATTCTCGGTGATTTTGTTTGTCCTAATAATCGCTGGAACAAGAGTTTTGAGCTAGAAAAATTGGTGTCTGATCCCCAAAAACGGCTGGAAATTGTGCGATCGCCCAAAATCACCGCCTGGGCCTTCGACACCGATCGCGGCACGGTCTATCCCCTCGCTGGTTCCTATTCTTTCCCGCAAAAATCATGAGTGAGCCAACCTACCGCAATCCAGCCCCCACGGTGGATTTGATTATTGAACTGGTCGATCGCCCCCACCGCCCGATCGTGTTGATTGAGCGGAAATACGATCCGCTGGGCTGGGCCATCCCCGGCGGCTTTGTGGATTATGGCGAATCGGTGGAGGATGCGGCCCGGCGGGAAGCCCTCGAAGAAACCTGCTTGACGGTGACCTTGGTCGAGCAATTCTATGTCTATTCCGACCCACAGCGGGATGCGCGCAAACACACCATGAGCGTGGTGTTTATTGCCACGGCTATGGGCGATCCCCAAGCGGCCGATGATGCCCAAAATTTAGCGATCTTTAATCCTTGGGAGCTACCCAAAAATCTTTGCTTTGATCACGATCGCATCCTCGCAGATTACCTCCGTTACCGCTATTATGGACAGCGACCTCGCCCCTGATTTTGATTACTAATTCTCTGGTTGCCCATTCGATCATGCCTAAACAAGTTATTCAAACCGACAAAGCGCCTAACCCCGTTGGCCCCTATAACCAAGCGATCGTCGCGAATGGAATGCTGTTTGCTTCGGGGCAAATCTCCATCGATCCGGCCACCAATCAACTCGTCCATGAAGGCGATGTGGTGGCCCAAACGGAACGGGTGCTGCAAAATCTGGAAGCAGTTTTGGAAGCTGGTGGAACCGGGTTTGCGAATGTGGTGAAAACCACGATTTTCCTGGCGAATATGGATGATTTCGCCATGGTAAATGCGGTCTATGCCCAATACTTTTCTGAGGTAACGGCTCCGGCGCGGGCGACCGTGGAAGTGGCTCGTTTGCCCAAGAATGTATTGGTGGAAATTGACTGCACCGCCATTGTTGATTAACCGAACTCGCCAGATCAAAGCCCGATCGATCTGTGATGGACGGGCTGTTCATGGTGAAGAGGTGCGGATTAACAGGGCGGTATTTTCCAGCCGACAAACCGGACGATCGAGCCGGCCCCAAGGTCAATCAATCTAAGATCTCGATCGTGCCGGTTGTGCCATCCAGCCGCAACAGTTGGCCCGTGCGGAGTCGTTGGGTGGCGTTGGGAATGTCCATCACCGCTGGGATTCGATATTCCCGCGCCACGATCGCTCCGTGGGACAAACGCCCCCCCGCCTCGCAAATGAGGCCGCCAGCTCGCACCAGAAGGGGCCCCCAAGCCGCATCCGCATGGGGAATCACCAAAATGGATCGTTGATCGATCGCCGGAGCCAGGGTCAGTTCACTCAGCGATCGAATCACAATCACACGCCCCTCCACCCGGCCGGGACTGCCGCCTAACCCACGGAGGGTCGATCGCGCCGCCGCCGCACTCCACTCCAGGGCGCAAAGGGGCGGCTCTTGGCCATAAACCAACGGAGCGGCCGGCGTTTCGCACCAATCAGCAAAGGCTTGGCGGCGTTGGGCAATCCGAGCGGTCAGAATCCGTTGCAGGTTTTGGTTTTGGGGGTGGGCCACCCATTGCCGAATTTCGGCTAATTCCAGATAAAAAATATCGCCTTCCTGCTGCAACAGGCCGGTCGCCTGCCACTGCTGCTCTAGGGCCACAAAAGTCCATCGCAGTTGCGCCAACAGCTTGTTGTAGAGTTCTGCTACCTGTCCTTTCAAATCAAGACGGCGCTGGGCGATCGACGTTTGACGGCGGGGGCTGCTGGGTTGGGTGATTGGGGTTTTGGCCAACTGCAACAGCATGGTCTGTGGAATCTCCACTGCCTCGCGCCAGGTGGGCACGGCCACATCGGTTCCCACTTCGCTCAAATAGCCATAGGTGTCCAGAAATACTTGAAAGCTAGCGAGAATTTCCCGCCCTTCCGGTGACTCCGCCAAGGCGGCCCAAACGGCCGGGGCCTGATCCAAGGCGCGAATTCGCTCCAAGGACAAAACCGCTTGCATCCGTTGAGCCAAATTCTGGAGCCAGCGGGTGGCGGCCACTTCCGGGTGGCGGCTGGGATCGAGTTGCTCCGGTTTGCGACGGCCGATCGCTTGGCGCAGGGCGGCACTCAGGGGGGCCAAAATGCTGTACTCCGTGGCGCGATCGAGCAGCCCCATAATCTGCTCTGCCCGCACCAGGAGGCGTTCTGGCTCTGAAAACTGTTCTGCTGGCAGGGTTTCCAGGTTTTGGAGTCCGGGTTCAAACCACTGTTCCCAGTCGCGCTGAAACGATCGATCCAAATTCCACTCCCGACCCAACAGCCGCCAAAGACCCGGCAAGTTACGCAGGGTGGCCGTGAGGGGTGGCCGGCTCATTTTGCCCCCGTGGGTGAGGGCTTCCAAACTCTCGGGCGGCAAGCCCATCCGCCGAAACAAATCCGCCAACAGGGTGACGTTGAAATAGGCGCGGCCGTGGAATAGGGTGGCCGTTTCCAAAAAATCCAATCCCGCTGCCCGATCGCCCAAAACCAGCGTGAACAGTCGCCCCCAGGCCCCACAGGTCATGGGCCGGTTAATGGACCAAGTGAGGGGCCGAATTACGCCGGGAATGGCTTCCGCGGCCATCCGCCGCGTCCAAATGGGTAGCAGGGTGGTGATGGGGCGAGCCTGCAAAATCCACAGGTGCTGGCCGTCAAATGTCCATTCCACATCCTGGGGAATGCCGTCAAAATGAGATTCCAAATCCCGCGTCAACAGGGCCACTTCCCGCACCAACCAACCGGGCACATCGCCGGTTCCGGTTTCGGCAGCCAGGGGGCGCGTGCTGGTGGCGAGAGCGCGCAATTCTGACTCGATCGACTGGGGCGGATTGGCCGGGCCCGGAAAGGCAACCGATCGGGACTCCCGCCAGGCCGTCACATCCAATTCACTCAAATCAATCCGGTACGATTCGGGGGTGATGCGCCCGGAAACCACTTGGGCAGCGGAACCGGGCAGGGCTTCCACCAAAACCGCTTCGCCCTGTTGCGTCACGGGATCGCGGCTGAAGGCCACTCCCGAAAAGGCTCCGGCAATTTGTGGTTGCACCAGCACGGCCATGCTGGCATCGGGCAGGTTGCGATCGCGCCGATACTCGATCGCCTCCGGTGCGTCATAGGACACAAAAACCACCGCCGCCGCTTCCACCAACTCCAAGGGGGTACGCACATCACTGACAGTGCAATACAAGCCAGCGGCAGCCGAGCGATCGCCGTCCTCCCCGATCGCGGACGAGCGCACAATCAAGGGCGGATCAAAAATGGCTTGGGCCACCCCTTCAGTTAACTCGCCCTGGCCCGCCAAGCGGTTGGCCAACAGCACGGGATCATCTCCCGGCAGCAAAATCCAACCGGGCAAAACCGGATAGCCCCAAGCCTTCAAGCGGGACAGGGTGGCGGCCTTCGTGCCGGCCCGTTGTGGATCCAGTGGTTGATCGAGAGAGAGCATTGAATCTGCCTTGCCTTGAAAAAAGCCCATGGCCCCTTGAGAACCGGCGGCCGCTCCCGATCGCCCCAAGGCCAGATCCTCGGGCATGGTTTGGCAAATCCAGGCCAGCAAAGCCGCCACCAACACAGATCCCACCACCCGATCGACCCCATTGGGATTCAGCAACCCCAACATCAGCGGATAGAGCGCCAGGGCCAGCAACCGACTGGTTTGGCGATCGCGCGTGAAGGCAAACCCGGACACCGACAGCAGCCCCGTCAGCAACGCCGCACTGGGTTCATGGGCGATCGCCCCCCAAGTGGCGTTGGTCATGCCCGCGCCTCGGCCCACCCAATAGCGCCCCAACACGACACCCCCGATCGTCAGCCATTCCCAACCCGACTCGATCGGGAAAAACTGCCGAGCTAACCACACCGCGCCCAATCCCTTCAGGGCCTCCCCCGACACGGCCAACAGGCCCCACCAAGGACCCGCATGGTAAAAAGCCGCCGAGACGCTGACATTTCCCGTGCCCAACCGTCGCAACCGTTTGCCTGTGCCCCAACGCACAATCCAGTCCGTGAGAGGCAAAGCTCCCAAAGCCGGACAAAGGGTTAGCAACAGTAGAAGGCCCAAAGTCTGTTCGCTGGTCATGGATGGCAACGGTCGAGGCAATGCTCAAACTAACTGTGGGAACTGACGAACCGCCACCTGTCCCCGGGAACTGAAACAAATCAGCCCCTGGCTTTCCGTCGTTTGTTGTTGGCTGAATCCCGTAATCTGATAACCCGTGGTGTCATAAAAGGTCACCATTCCACCCTGTCGCAGGGCCAGGCGATTGAACGGCGCAAAATAAGCATAATCCAGATGGTTTTGGCGGCCTTGGATTGAGGGCTGGCCCCAGTCCCTTGGCCACCAGCAATCGACCGCTCCGAAATCCATGGGCGGCATGGGGTTCCAGGGAAACGGCGACTGGCCAGGGGTTGCTTGACTGGGGGGCTGGCGAGGTGGCTGACTGGATGGGGCGATCGGGGCGCTTTGGTATTGCACCTGGGTTGAGTGGGCAACACCTGGAGTGGTTGGCAATTCTGTCGCCCAGGTCTGGCACAAGTCCTGGTACAAGTCTTGGCACAGGTTAGCCACCCGAGCTTTCAGGGACTGATTAAACAGATCCCCAATCATCATCATCCCTCCCTGCATCCATTGGCCCGCCCCGCCCAACTCCGGGTGATTAAACTGGGCCATGGTTCCGCGTCCCGATCGAATCCTGTCGGCCAAATGGCTGACCGCTGCCACCGAGAACCCGTGGCGATCGGCGATCGACTGTAGCCTTTGAATATCCATGCCCCTACCTCAGTCCCTGACGATTGGATTTACGGTTTTTGATTTACTTTCGATTTACTTTCGATCTACCTTTTTTGACTATGCTTTTCTGATCGTTCTTCTCGATTGCTCTTCTTAATTTTTCTGTTTGATGGCTCTCTGATTACAATTGGATCACTATTTGATCACTATTTGACCTACGTTGTGATTGATTGACAGTTGAATCATCGAAAATTCATCCATCGAAAATTCATCCATTGGGAACTGCTCGATTAGAAATTTATCGTAACTTCACCCATGCAATCTTCTCCTCAACCCCCTAAAGTTTCCCCAAAGCCCTTGATGTCGCAAATTCGGCGATCAGGAGCCATCTTCCGCGCCCTAAGCACCACCTATTACGCTTATATGTTGGAATATCGGGCGGAATTATTGCTTTGGGCCCTCTCGGGAGCCGTGCCGTTCATTTTGATGGGTGCTTGGGTCAAAGCGGCGGAAACGGGGCAATTTGGGCTGTCTTCCATCCAATTTGCTCAATATTACCTAGCCGCATTCATTGCTCGACAAATGAACGTGGTTTGGGTGGTTTGGGAATTTGAGAAAGAAGTAAACCAAGGTCTCCTTTCGCCCAAGCTTTTACAGCCGATCGACCCAGCTTGGCATCACCTGGTTTCCCACCTCACGGAGCGATTTGTGCGATTGCCGATCATTGGGTTGCTCGTGATTTTATTTTTTGTGCTCTATCCCCAATCATTTTGGCTGCCCAGCGCCACAAATCTCTTGGGGTTTATGATCATTACGCTTTTGGCCTTTGGCCTGCGATTTTTAATTCAATACACCTTTGCCATGGGGGCATTTTGGATGGAAAAAGCGGCCGCCCTGGAACAGGCTTGGTTTTTTATTTATCTGCTGGGTTCAGGAATTTTGGCTCCATTGGAGGTGTTTCCGCCCCTGGTGCGATCGATTGTGGAATGGACTCCGTTTCCTTATCTGATCCACTTTCCCGCTGCGTTGTTGATGGGTTTGCCGGTGGATTGGGGTAAGGGACTCTTGGCGATCGGGCTGTGGAGTGGCTTTTTCTATGGCTTGAATCGTTGGCTCTGGCGGCGGGGTCTGCGGCAATATTCCGGCATGGGAGCCTAGGGCCTGTCGTCATTTTCTGAGATCAGACAACAACGGTTGGTTTTCCATGCCCCAATCGTGGGGAACAAGGGGCTTGAGCATCTTGTTCCTCACGATCTGACAACGGTGGAATCAGGGTTTCAGGCGATTTGACGACACGCCCTAAGCGGCAGGCCTCAGCAACAAAAGCGCCCAAGTAGGAGCGTACGGGTGTACGGCCGTGCGCCCCCACAGGCATTTCCCTTGATCGCTATTCCGCGTTTTGGAAAACCCGCCGCAGATCAATCACGTCGCTCATCTTGCGAATGTGGGTAAAGACCCGATCGAGCTGGGCCCGATCGCAGATGTCAATGCCCAAGGTGATCATGGCCGTTTCGCCCGGCTTGGTTTTCACGGCGGCCCGGTTCACGTTCACATTCGAGTCCGCCAGTCGGGTCAGGATATCCTTGAGCACCCCCACCCGATCGATTGTTTCCACCCGAATTTCCACCGGATAGGTGGGCTGGCGACCCACATTGGTCACCTCGGGGTTCCAACTCACCGGAACCAGGCGATCGCCCGGCACATTCGCCAAATTGCTGCAATCTTGGCGGTGAATGGCCAAGCCCCGGCTGCTGCGGGTCACCACCCCCACGATCGGCTCGCCCGGCACCGCGTGACAACAGCCCGCCATGTGATGCAACAGCCCTTCCACCCCCAAAATGGGCGACAGGCGATGGCGATTTGACCCCGAATCCCCGTGGGGGCGCGGGCTAGACGACGGCATAATCACCGCCTCAGCCACCGGTTGCGCGGTTTTCACCACCTCGCGAATCCGCCCCAGCAGCATATTCAACGTAATTTCCCCGTAGCCCAACGCGGCCAGGGTGTCATCCACGCTGTGGTAGTTGCAGCGTTCCGCCACCGCCTGCATAGGTGCGGACTTCAGAAAACTTTCAAACCCCTGCTTACCCAGTTCCTTTTCCAGCAGTTCGCGGCCGCGGCTGATGTTTTCTTCCCGGCGCGATCGCTTGTACCACAGCCGAATTCGGTTGCGGGCCGTGGCCGTCACCACAAAGTTCAGCCAATCGAGGCTGGGGTGCGCATTTTTCTGGGTGATGATTTCAATGATGTCGCCGTTTTGCAGGCCCGTGTCCAGGGTCACCATCCGGCGATTCACCAGGGCCCCCGCGCAATGGTTGCCCACCTCCGTATGAATTCGGTAGGCAAAATCCACCGGGGTTGCATGGTTGCTGAGGGCAATCACATCGCCCTTGGGTGTAAAGACATAAATCTCATCCTCAAAGAGATTTTTCTTAACATTTTCCAGGTACTCATGCGCATCCTTCAGATCGCTTTGCCACTCCAGCAATTGCCGCAGCCAAATAAACTTTTCATCATCGGTGCTGGCGGCCAAGTGGCTACCACCCGTTTCCTTATATTTCCAGTGGGCTGCAATCCCGTATTCCGCCACCCGATGCATTTCTTCGGTGCGAATTTGCACTTCCAAGGGCCGTCCCGTCAAGCCAATCACTGAGGTATGAAGCGATTGATAGCGGTTGGGTTTGGGCAGGCCAATGTAATCCTTGAATCGGCCAGGAATGGGGCGAAATTCATCATGAACCACGGCTAAAGCGCGGTAACATTCATCAACCGATTGAACAATGACGCGCACGGCAGCAATGTCATAAATCTCCCAGAAGCTTTTATTCTGGCGCTGCATCTTTTGGTAAATGCCATAGAGATGCTTGGGACGGCCGCTGGTTTCGGCGCTTTGAATGCCCAGTTGGTTGAGCCGATCGCGCAGAATTTGCAACACCCGATCGAGCCGGGCCTCACGATCGGTGCGCTTTTCCGCCACCAGTTCTTGAATTTCCCGATAGGCATCCGGTTGAAGATATTTAAACGACAGATCTTCCAGCTCCCACTTAAAGCGCCCAATGCCCAGACGATTGGCCAAGGGTGCAAAAATGTCCATGGTTTCTTGGGAAATTCGGCGTTGTTTTTCTGGAGCCAAATGCTCCAAAGTGCGCATATTGTGCAGGCGATCGGCCAATTTCACCACAATCACGCGAATGTCCTTGGCCATTGCCAAAAACATGCGCCTGAAATTTTCCGCCTGCTGCTCTTTTTTACTAGAGAAATTAAACTTAGAAAGCTTCGTGACCCCTTCCACCAAAAATCGCACTTCTGCACCAAACCTGGCTTCCAAATCTTCCAGAGTTGTAGCCGTGTCTTCCACAATATCGTGTAAAAAACCTGCCGCAATCATCTCGGGGCTGCCCCCCAATTCTCGCAGCAAACCAGCCACTGCCACCGGATGGGCAATATAGGGTTCACCGGAAGCCCGATATTGATCTTGATGTAGATCATAGGCAAATTGAAAGGCTCGACAAATCAAGCTGTTGCCTAGGGGGCGTTCCGTGCCTTGGGGGTGATGAAAATCCTCCATTAAACATTGGCTAAGCCAGGTGGGCAACGACAGGCTGGGATATTCATCAATGGGCGAGTAATGGTGGGAAACGGCGACAACCATAGGATTTTTGAGGGAAAAAATTAGGGTCTGGGATGGAGGGTGAGGAGCGATCGAGCGAGTGATGGTCATTCCACTGGCCAATTCCCATTGATGAGAATGATCCCCAGCCTGAAGGGTGTGCAATCAAGCCCAATCCGCGCAAAGGGCGATCGGAAACGGCGATTCTTCAGGGCTGGAGCTGAACCAATGGCCAACCAATGACCAACCAAAGTGAATGCTTAGACGGGGAAAAGGATGGCTGAAATGGGGCCGAGTGATGACCCCAGGCTGAGGGAACATCACACATCAACTCAGCAATTCAAAACAAAGAGCCTGAAAGCAAAATGACCTGCGGAGACGACAAGAAGAGCCTCAAACTGCTAGGGTGCTGTTAACCCCCTGGCCCTGGCTGGAACATAGCGGCTGAGGCCGTTATCGCTAAAAGGAGTTTTAAATTTAGAGAACGCTGTAATTAGGTCTAACTTAGAAAGCTGGTTTCTGTCATGCTTCGACCAAATTTTCTAAGCATCCCTGACCTTTGGACTGTGGTTTGTGAACAGCCCTAAGGTTGGAGGAAATTTTTATGAAATGCCATAGATTCTACTAAATTCTCTTCGGTTTCACGCAATTGGGAATGATGTTTTTTGGATTACACCCGATCGCCCTGATCCCTGCCCTTTGACTACGACCGATCGCCCTATGCAATCTCCTAACCCAGCGGATGAAAAAATGTCAAACTCCGAACAGGAAGCAAGTTTCCAGTCAAAATCGATGCTTGATCGTAACTTGTCGAGTCAGGGCTACGAAAATCTGCGATTATCGCTGAAATGCTTTGAATTTCACTTGCAAGCAGCCACCCAGCCTCCGGTGGATCTGAATGAGGTGCTGGCCGATCTGCGGATGGCGGTGACGGGGCTGGCGGAAGGCAGCGGTCTGGAGCAATCACTGCAAGTGGAAATTTACAAACAGTTACGTTTGCTGGAAACGGATTGGGCGTTTTTGCGAATGGCTCGCCAACCAGCGACTTTTGCTCAGCGACGATCGACCATGCAAGAGCGGCTTAAGCTGTTGCAGAGCTATTGCACCCACGGCCAGGCCCTGATGGCAGGTGAAGGGGCGATCGCGTCAGATCACGGGCAATGAACAGGGGCAATGAGCAGGGGCAATGAATGCGGGGGCAATGAATGCGGGGGCAACTATCTTGGGGATGTCTTAGGGATTCTGTCCGTCAATGATCCAGCCATTTTGCATCAGCTCAGTGGTCAGGTTGGCAGCCCCAAGACGTGATCGCCAC
This sequence comes from Limnothrix redekei LRLZ20PSL1, assembly GCF_043235035.1. NCBI lineage: Bacteria > Bacillati > Cyanobacteriota > Cyanophyceae > Pseudanabaenales > Pseudanabaenaceae > Limnothrix > Limnothrix redekei. Next base: position 57,137 of record NZ_JAZAQF010000049.1, read on the forward strand.
TGTTGGGCCATGGATTGGTCGGCAAAGGGGCCAATGCGCAGACCGCCGGTTTCGTTGGGGAAAACGCTGGAAGCCGGAACCCCCAGTTCACTGAGCTGGTTAATCAGTTGCGCGAGGGGCGATCGCTCGTTGGTCACCACCACAAAATAGGCCGGGTCATTGGTTGCCGTGGCGCTGGCGGCGGCCAGGGTGCTGGGGAGCTGATTGCTCGATCGAGGCAAAGGCGCAAGGCGGCTGGGGGCTGGCGCAAAGATCGGTTCCGAGTCCGGCAGGCTGGCCATGGGTTCCGGTGGTGGTTCAGGCAAACTGCGCGATCGGCTGGTGTTCCCCAAGGGGGGCAACCGGCGGCCCGCCATCGGGAGCGGAGCCGTGTTGCTGGGAGGTTGCCATTGGGGATCACGGTCAGCGGGTTCAAAATTGGCAAAAAGGGCGCTGGGATCCGGTTCATTCTGATTGGGGCCTCGCGTTGGCGACCACCCGGCCGCGCTTGATCGAGCGGGCAAGGGCGATCGAACCGGTTGCACCCGATTGAAGGAATTGACGCTGGCATTAACCGTGGCATCGGATCCAGAACCCGCCGATCCGGAAACCGCCGAGTCGCTCAATTCGCCAATTTCAGCGGTGATCCCCCGTTGAGCCAGTTCTCGCACCCGGGCAGTGGCATCGATCGATCGCTCAAATAGCCCAGCCCGCACGGCCGTTTGCCCCCGATAGGTAACAAAAGCTGCCGTGGGAGACAGTTGTTTAACCTGCTCAAAGAGTCCCAAGCTATCGCCGAGGGCATAGACCACATAACGGCCTTGGCTGGGAACCACCGGCTCAAAGAAGTTGCGATCGGTTGGGTTCGTTGGGGCGATCGCGCTGGAGGTGGTTGGAGGTTCCTGCACCATGGTCACCCCCGAGCCAGCTCCCTCCTCCACCACCCAGCCGGTTTCTTCCGCAGCCGTTGGGTTCGCGATCGGGCTGGGGCGCGGTGCTTCCAACACTTCCACATCAATCGGTGAGCGCGGTGGGGGCGCAGCAGCAGGCCTTTCAGCCTCGGAGATCGGCGCGGCCGGCGCACCGGGCAAGGGCGCACCAAAGGGAAGCGTGTCATTAGCCGAAGCTACGGGGGCGATCGCTCCCAGGCCGCAGCAGGTCAGCGCCATTGCCCCCAACCAACGCCCCCAGCTTTGGCCCATTGGGTTCTGGGGATGTTGACTCGGCTGATTCTGGCCCCGCTGGCGATATTTTGGAGGATGGGTGGGATGGGGTGCGCTCTCAATATCACCGTGGATATCCATAGAAACTTGAGAAACTTTGACCGCTTCGGGTTCCATATCCATTTCCATATCCATCACCATCTCGATCTGCATGGAATTGACCGTTGATTAGCCCACGACTAGCCCGCCGGTATCGGCTACGCACCCATCATCATCGCCGCCTATCATCATAGCCAGGCGATCACCGCAGCATCACCCATCCAATCCGCGATCCCAGGTGTTCATGGAAGTGGGCAAGTTTTGTGCCCCTAGGTCAGCGGATCCGGTTGAATCGGCAACTCCACCCGAAATTCCGTTCCTTCCCCGATCGCCGTGCTGAATTCAATGAGTCCGCCGTGGGACTTCACAATTCTTTCGCTCACGGACAAGCCCAACCCCGTCCCCCGGCCCACCTGCTTTGTGGTGAAAAAGGGATTGAAAAGCTGATCTCGCGCCGATTCAGGAATCCCCATCCCGTTATCCCGTACCAACACCCGCACCCGATCGCCCAAATTGACCAGGGATACCGTCAGCGTGGGTTGCCAATTGGAGTCTTGGCGCTGTCGATCTTGGCGAGTTGCCTCCTCCAGTGCATCCAGCGCATTGGTCAGTAAATGCAACAAAACCTGATTGATTTGGTTGGGATAACACAAAACCGGCGACACCGCCTCATAGCGCGTTTCGAGATTGACGCTCAATCCCGTTCTTTTGGCCATGGAATCGTTGCCCGTAAGCCGATGGTTCAGAATTAACAGAGCGTGCTTAATGCTTGACTGTAAATTCAGGGGCTTCATTCCCTCCTCATCCAGGCCAGAAAAGGAGCGCAAAGCCAAGACGATCGAATTAATTCGCAACACACCATTCTGCATGGAATCCATCAGCTTCAGAAAATCGTCTTGGATGAAGGGTAGATCTAACTCTGCCTCCAAGTTCTGTAGATGTTCCGGGCGATCGGGATAGGTTTCCTGATAGGCTCGCACCACATCAATTAAGTCTTTGGTGTAGTTTTTGGCATACAACAAATTGCCCCGAATAAAACTAACGGGATTATTGATTTCATGGGCAATGCCAGCCACTAACTGGCCCAGACCGGACATTTTTTCCGCATGAATAAGCTGACTTTGGGTGTTGCGCAAATCCAACAATACCTGATTGAGTGCTGCCGCTCGATCGCTCGATAAACGCTCCAATTCAGTTAGGGATTCATTGGCCCGTCGCAAATCCCCGATCGCCACGGTGCGCTCTCGATTCACCTGCACATAGCTCAAGCAAAGGCCACTGAAGGGAACCAAATAGGCCACGATTTTCAGAAAATGGGCAATATTAAACCCCGAATCGAATAGGGCCATTGACCCAAACACCATGTGGAGCTGAGTGGCAACCTGGGGAATCATGCTGACCCAAAGGGCCAAAGAAAAATAGCTGGGATATTTTTCATAAAACCGAGGCAGTCCCCACAAACCCAAAAGGGCAAACAGCACCAACGGCCCCAAATCCCAAGGACGAGTCACGATCGCATCGGGAAACAAGGTCGGTGGCAGTTTCTGACTGGTTAAGCACAGCCAAATGGTTAAATAGGCGAGCACACCTAACCCTAAGGATGCGAAACCAATTAATGCTGAACTACCCAGCCAAGACCGGCCCACCCATTGCCAGCGATCGGGCAAAAGATGGCTGTTGGTGTTCGTAATCGCAACCAATCCCAGGGTCAAAATAGTGCCAGAAAATAACCGGCAGAGCACCCAAGTAAAAGGAATTAAGTCCACCGAGCTATCGACAGAATCAATCAGGCGATCGGCGGCCAGGGTGTGAAATGCATCCATGCAACCGGCATAAAACAACACCAGCCCAATCAGCGGAGTGACCAAATCTCGATGCAACGTAAAGTGCAAAAAGGCCAACACCGCCGTTAGGGTAGCGGCTGCAAAGGCACTCCATTCCAAAATGGTGTGGATGAAACTACCCGCCAGCATGTGGTGCAACCCATCCACCAATTCCGGATCCTGCACAAAGCGAGGATCCGTCATGGCAGGAATAACCGTCGGATCCAAGGGCTGAATCACCGTGGAAAAAGACACCCCTGCCAACTCAAACAGTGACGGCAGAATGGTGATTACCAAAACAGCCCCAACCCAAACTTGAATGATGCGTGGTTGAATCATGGGGTCGCGATCAAAACTTTCAGGCAAACTTTCCAGCAAACTCTCAAGCCAATTTTCAAGCTAATTCTCCAATCAGTTCTCAAGCCAATTCTCCAGCCAGTTCTCAAATCAAGTTCGCAGCCCACTCCTCGGTCAGTCCCTTGGTCAATTTCTTTCTAAGAGGATGTCTGAAAAGTGTTTTGGATGAGCTGCCAAGCACCAATCGTGGCAGGGGCAAGGGTTTGAGGGTCTGTCGTCATGTCGTCGTAACAAGGGGTTTAAGCCCCTTGTCCCCCACGATCCACTAGCGATGGAATCAGGGTTTTAGGTGATTTGACGACAGGCTCTAAGCCCTTTGTGACAGCGATCGGGGCGCGAAAGATCAACTGTTTCGGCATCACCCCGCACAATGACGACACCCCCAAGCCCCTGGTTTGTGTCGATCGATGAGGCCGATAAGTAGTAGCTGTGGCTTTTCAGACATCCTCTAAGCGAGTCTTTGAGGCCATTATCAGGAGCGTCCCCAACTCAACCTCTAGGTAAATTTTTGGGCAAATTCCTGGAAAAAAACAGTCTTGATGGCCAGTTTTGACTCCCAAGGGCGTTGGTGGCCCAACGGTTTCCAAGGGAGCTAACTGTCCATAAAGTACCCATCAGACAAACCAGAAAAAATCCGGGAAGGGCAATCGAAATCATCCAGAAAATTGAAGCATCAATGGTCGCCCTTGGATAGCGATCGTTCGGGACAGGTAACGATCGCGGGGTTACTCGTGACGGTTCAACGAGCCAAATTTTGAAAGGGTTTGATTGATTTTTCGCCCTAAGGGGCCCCAACGGTGATAAAAGCAGACCAATCTCGAGGATTTGGATGCTGTTTGATGGTTTCCAGCATGGCGCTGCGCAGGGCGACAGCGGTATCGGGATTGCGCTGAAGTGCTTGATAAAAGGCAATCATCAGCGTTTTAGTGGGGTTGTCGGGCACTTTCCAAAGGGAAGCTACCACCGTGGGCACGCCGGCCACTAGGAACGATCGTGCCAGACCCATCACCCCATCACCCGTAATGCGACCCCGACCAGTATTACAAGCACTCAACACCACGAGCTGGGCTTGCAAGCGCATGGTGGCGATTTCTGCGGCTCTTAACAGACCATCATCCCCTTGGGAGGGAGCCAGGGCCAAGAGGCCAGGCACGGCCGGCTGCACCACGCCTTCTCCCGCCAAAGCGAGGTTGGCATTGTTGCCATTGACCGTTACGTTGCCACCAATGATCACAGAGCCAGGGCTGACAATTACGCCGCCGTGGCGAGCTTTGGGGGCGTTGGGATCGCGTGGGCGGCCAAACTCGTTCAAATTGGCATCCAGATCCAAGACCCCATGGGTAGCAAAATGCAGGATCCGTTGATTGGGCATTTCAGCCACGATCGCGCTTTTGGTGGCCTGGTCGGTCAGCAGCGGTTGCACGCCCAACATTTGAGCCACCGCTTGGGCTTCGGTTTCGGCTCCGGGCAAAGGAGCCAGCCGCTCCCGTTGGCCATCCGGGCCGGCAGGCACTTCAGGCATTAGGACCGGGTTACCCACCACTAGGCCGGGCTGGGCCGCGGGCGTTTGCGTTTTACGGCGTTGCTCGGCGATGGCTAACACCTGAAGGGATGGCGTTGTGGCGATCGTCTGGGTTTGCACGAGGTAATCGCCGTTGGGATGCTGGAGAGCCGCAAAGGGAACCAGGTTAGTGGCCCCTTGCACCACAAATACTAAGCGCTGGTTTGGATCGCGGGGCAATTGAGGGGCGATCGGGGCAATTAACAATTGGTAGAGCCGTTTTAGCTCGATGGTGGCGCTGCCAGCGGTGGGCAACACAGCGGTCATGGCTCCCCGAGCCGCCAGCACCAGTTCCGTGAGGGATTTGGCGGACACTTGGGCGAGATCCACTTCCTTGAAGGTGATCGACCCATTGGGTTGCACGGCCCAAATGGCGACGATCGAGTCATCTTCGAATTCATCGCCAATAATCTTCGGGTTTTTGCCCAAAACCGCATAGGTGATGAGGGTTGCGTTGAGCTGTTTGGCCAGTTGGCGAATTTGCCCGATCGACAGGGACTCGGCCGTGGGCTGGCGGGCGGCCTGTTGCATCAACACCTCCACCAAGGCCCGGGCCCGACCCCGTTCCGCCCACTCCAAAGCCGCCTCGATTTTGCCTTGGGCAATCAGCGTTCGCAGCAGTTGGCGATAGGCGTAGCTTTGCTGCTCCAGCAGCGTCACCCGTTGAATATCGTTTAAGTCGCCGCTGGCTCGTTTGGTTTCCCAAGACTGAATCGCCATCAGCAAATGCTTTTCGGCGGCGGCATAGTCGTGGGTGCGATATTCCGCAATGGCCAACCGACTCAGCCAAGTTTCGTTGCCCGGGTTTCCGTTGGCAAAGCGCCGCAACAGGGGAATGGCCTCCGCATCCCGCCCCAACAGCATCAGACATTGGGCCAGGGGGCCAACGGCCTCGGGCCGATTCACACCCCCTTGGTCGATCGCCTGTTGGTACAACCGGGCAGCTTCGGCGTATCGATCTTGGCGATAGAACAATTCATCGGCTTGTTGAATGAGGCGATCAACCTCGGGACTTTGGGCCTGGTGAGGAAGCAGGGGGCGGGGCTGGGGAAGTTGATCGTTGGGGATCAAACGCCCGGCCGCCGTCGCGGGCCCGCTGAAGCTGACCGATCCCCCCAGGAGCGAGATCGTCACCATTGCTAACCAGTGCCATCGCCAAGCCACCATAGGGCGCTCTCCGTTGATTAACCCAAACCGGGCTACCATTACTGCAATTCCATACTGCAATTCCACTCCTGTTCTATCAGATCCATCAGATCCATCCGATCTATCCGATTGCGTTGCCCATGGCTCGGTTGCCCCGCTTAAGTTTCGATCGCGGCACTCTGATTTTGCATCCACCGCCCAAGGGCCGCAGTTGGATTGAATGGGCCGTTTGGGACGATCGAATCGAAAAGTTTCGGATTCCGGCGCACCAATACCGATCGCTGGTAGAACGCTTGCGGGCCGAGGCGATTGAGTTTCAGGACGAGGCCAAGGAATTTGCCCCCTTGGAACTGCAACCCCGGTTGCAAATGGAACCCTATCCCCATCAGCAAGAGGCCCTGGCGGCCTGGAAGCAGGCGGGTCGCCAAGGGGTGGTGGTGTTGCCAACGGCGGCGGGCAAAACCTACTTGGCCCAAATGGCCATGGTGGCTACGCCGCGCAGCACATTGGTGATTGTGCCCACGCTGGATTTGATGCATCAGTGGTATGCCCATTGGTCGGCGGCGTTTCCCGATGTGGCGGTGGGGTTGTTGGGGGGTGGCTCGCGCGATCGAACGCCCCTGTTGGTGGCCACCTACGACAGCGCCGCCATCCATGCCGAAACCCTGGGCAATCAGTATGGCCTGTTGATTTTTGATGAATGTCATCACTTGCCCAGCCAGTTTTATCGGGCGATCGCCGACTGTTCGATCGCCCCATACCGCTTGGGACTGACGGCCACGCCCGATCGGGCGGATGGTCGCCATGTGGACTTGGATGAGTTGATTGGGCCCGAGGTCTATCGCAAAGCGCCGGAGGACTTGTCGGGCCAAGCCTTGGCCGATCACGAGGTGGTGCAAATTCGGGTGAACTTGGCCGATCGGGAGCGGGCCCGTTACGAGACCTTGATTCAAACCCGGAATCAATTTTTACGATCGCAGAAAATTAGCTTTGGCTCCTTGGATGGGTGGCAGCGGTTTATTCAGGTTTCTGCCCGATCGACCGAAGGCCGCCGGGCCCTGCTGGCGCACCACGAGGCCAAAGCGATCGCCCTCGGCACCGACGGCAAATTGCGTCTGTTGGCGGATTTATTGGCTCAACATCACCCCGATCGAGTGTTGATTTTCACCAATGACAACGCCACGGTCTATCGAATTTCCCAGGAATTCTTGATCCCCGCCATCACCCACCAAACGCCGGTTAAGGAGCGCCACGAAATTCTGCAAAAGTTCAAACAGGGGGACTATTGCACGATCGTTGTGGCCAATGTGTTGGATGAAGGGGTGGATGTGCCCGATGCGAAGGTGGCGATTTTCTTGGCGGGCAGCGGTTCCACTCGACAGTTCATTCAACGGTTGGGACGAATTTTGCGCAAGGGCAGTGAACCGGGCAAACGGGCCATCCTTTACGAGGTGGTGGCAGCAGACACGGTGGAGGAACGCACGAGCGATCGCCGCCGCCCCACTGCCCAATCGGCGGCCCCACCCGATCGCGCCAAGGGCCAACTCACCTTGCTGCCCAGTCCATCTTCCGGGCGATCGCCCTTGAAGGCCGCTGAGGCCAAACCGCGCTATGGATCTCGCCAGCCGCCGGAAACGCCTGCGCCCGATCCTGATCCTGAAGAAGCTGAGCAGTAACGGAGGGTACCTGCAAAGCGCCAATCGTCCTCGGGGCAAACAGAGGGTATCTGCAAAGCACCGATCGCCGTCGGGGCAAGGGGCTTAAGCCCCTTGTCTGCGTTTCGAGCCTGGTGTGGAATTTAGAGCGCGTTACGCAGTTCCCGCAATTGTTGCAAACCGGCTTGATCCTGCCGATCGCGGTAGATCACTTCCGCCGCCTGGAGATCGGCCCGCGCGGCCACCCGATCGCCCAAAGAACGATGGGCCCTGGCCCGATTCAACAGGGCATTGGCATAGGCGGGCTGTAACCGCAGGGCCTCGGAATAATCCGCGATCGCCCCGAGCCAATCGCGTATTCCGGCCCGAGCCAACCCCCTGGCGTGGAACGCTTCCGCATAGTCCACATTCACCCGCAGGGCCGCTGAATAGTCCGCGATCGCGGCTTCAAAGTTGCGCCGTTGATGATAAACCATCCCTCGGTTGACGTAGGCATTGGCATAGAGCGGATCGAGTTCGATCGCCCGGTTCAAGTCCGCCAGGGCTTCCCGAATTTGTCCCATTTGGAAATAGCCTAAACCGCGCAAATTATAGGCCTCGGCCACCTGGGGATCCACCGCGATCGCCTGGCCGTAGTCGGCCATGGCTCGATTGCGATCGCCCGCAATGTGGCGCAACAGGCCGCGCTTCACCCAGCCGCTGGCCTGTTGGGGCCGCAGGGCCACCACCCGATCCAAATCCGCCGCCGCGCCCGGTCGATCGCCCCGGTCAAACCGCAACACGCCACGATTAAACAGGGCTTCCGCCGATTGGGGATTTCGGTCGATCGCCGCATCAAAATCTGCCAAGGCCGCTGCCCCATCGCCCCGTTGACGGTGAACCGTTCCCCGGTTGATGTAGGCATTTACATAGTTGGGATCGAGGGCGATCGCCCGATCGTAATCCGTCAAAGCCGCGGCCCAATTTTGCTGATCGCGATAGGCATTGCCCCGGTTGTAGTGAATGGTTGGGTCATCCTCTTTTTGACTCAGGGCCGCTGAATAGTCCGCGATCGCCCCGGCCAGGTCGCCTCGGGCCCGACGCACCACCCCTCGATTAACCAGGGCATTGGTCAATTGCGGATCCAAACGCAGGGCTTCGGTATAGTCCGCGATCGCCGCTTCCGCCGCCTGCAAGTTCCATTGGGCATTGCCCCGGTTGTAATAGAGCCGAGCCAGTTGGGCCGGGGGCAGTTGACCCGCCGGTTGCAGTTCGATCGCCTTGGAAAAATCCGCCACCGCCCCGGCGAAGTCGCGATTACGGAGCCGTTCTTGGGCCCGGTTGGCAAAAAAGTCCGCAGATTCCTGACCGATCGCCCCTTCGGAGTTAGGGGTTTGGGCCATCCAGTGATCGGCGGCCGGAGTCAAATTGGGTTGTGGCAGCGACGGCGCGATCGCCCTAGTCGTTGTGGCTAAGCAAAAACTCGCAACGGAACCACTGATTAGGATGATCCCTTTGCGCCATTGCCCTTTGCGCCATTGCCCTTCGCGCCATTGTTCTTGTCTCATCAATTGGTCTCTCAAGCCTTAGGTCAAACTGGGCACGCGATCGACCGCCCGTTGACCGCCCCAGCGCGAGACGATCGCATCGTCATATTCATCCGCCAAGGACAAAACCGCCTGCACCGACGCTTCCAATTCCGGGCGATCGCACTCAGAACCCACGATCGCATGGTTTAGGAAAATATCACCATCGGCATCAATTCCAAAAGCCCCAAACAGCAAGCGATCGTTCTCACGTAACAAATAATGCATCAGCTCCGGTGACAGATCCACATTGGTCACCACATAGGAGCGCGTGTTCACCACCGCATCATCATCCCCCCAGGGCAACACCTCCACCAACACACAGGCAGAACCGGCGGTGATGTAAGCCGTGGGATGGGGCGCTTCCATATCAATCACCACATCAGACCAAATCCCTTGGAGCCAAGGAAAAATTTTCTCGTAACAGCTTTTTTGGGCTTCGGTTTTAAATGTCGCCATGCGGATCACCCCAAACCTATGTTGAAAAACAATCTCCTAAGCGGCAGATGATCCGCCAACGACTCCAGCAACTGTCCTGAATCACCGGGATGGGAGCTTGCTGAATTGGGCTGGCTCGATCGGGCTGCAATATTGCCGTTTTAACAAAAATCCGGAACTGCCGTCCTGATGTGGCCAATCATTACAGCTTTTATCGGCTTACGAGCCTACTAGCATGACAGGCTTAATACATTGGATCGAAGTTGCGGAGCCAGTCGTGATAACAAGGGGCTTGAGCATCTTGCTGCTTAACGATCAGGTGACGATAACAGCCATGTCATTTAACCCAGTGAATTAAGGCAGCCACGCTACTACGTGCCGATCGCCTTTAGCAATTCTGCGAAGGGTTGCCAATCATCAGCCTGGTCGATCGCCTCCCAAACGCGCTCAATTTCTGGCCGGACGATCGTGATCAACGGGTTGGCTCGCTGGAGTTGGTCGGCCAAGGCAGCCAAATCCTGATCCGATTGTTGTTGCAAAATTCGCCCATAAACTTCACACCATTTTCCCCAATAGGCCAGGGTTTCCCCTTGGGGGTTACTGTCAGCAGGGCCCACCCAAAAGGGGCGATCGCTGGCATAGTCTTCCGGGCGATCGCGCCAACTGGGGGAAAAATGACTGCGAAGCTTGGCAAAGAAAGCGTGATAGGGCGTTTGGGAAACGGCTAAAAATTGCACCGTTGCCTCCACCAAATCATCCGCCTCCGCTTCTGCCAAATGCTCAAACCCTAGCCGGGCCGCCATTAACCGGCGATATTCTTGAGCATATTGCTCTGGGAATCGCTCCAGTCCGGCTTCCAGATCCGCCACCGGCATCACCATCCCCAACGGCCGTTGCAACAGCTCTAAATTCAGGCGACAAATGGTGGGCTGATTGCCATAGGCATAGCGGCCGTAATAGTCAAAATAGGCCGCCGTAAATCGCAAATCGTAAGTGGGAATGAAAGCATAGGGGCCATAGTCAAAACTCTGGCCCGTGATCAGCATGTTGTCTGTGTTCAAAACCGCATGGCAGAACCCCGCCACCATCCATTGGGCACAAAGCCGCGCCACTCGCTCCACCAATTCGGCATAGAGCTTGGCTTTCCAATCCCGATCTCCCACCCAATGGCCATAGTAGATTTCCAACACGTGGACCAACAGGCGATCGATTAAATCGGGCCGCTTCAGATAGTGCAGTCGTTCAAATGTGCCAAATCGAATGTGGCTTGCTCCCATCCGCACAATCACAGACGATCTCGTGGGCGAGGGTTCATCACCTCGCCATAGTTTTTCGCCCGTTTCAATCAGTGACAAGGTGCGTGATGTGTTGACCCCCAACCGAGCGAGCATCTCCGTTGCCAACACTTCCCGCACGCCACCCTTGAGGGTTAAGCGCCCATCACCGTTTCGGGAGTAGGGGGTTTGGCCAGATCCTTTCGTGGCCAAATCATAAAGAACGCCGTCTTGGCCCCGCACTTGGCCATATAAAAAACCCCGTCCATCGCCCAATCGCGGGTTATATTCCCCAAACTGATAGCCGTGGTAGCGCATAGCCAGCAGCGGTTCCCGCCCGACAAATTGCCCAAAGGCCGCCACAAAGTCATTGTCACGAACCGCCGCAGGATCTAGCCCCAGCTTCGGCAGCAGGTGATCATTCCGAAAGCGCAGTTGATGCATCGGAAATTCAGCGGCCGCCACCGGGTCAAAATAATCGTCCCCCAGTGACTGAAAAGCGGGTTCGTAATCCAAACGCAGAAATGGATTGGTGGGGGTCATGGTTACGAATGGGAATCGGTTGGGAATAATTTAGAAAACTAATTTCAAAAATTAAATCGTAACTGTTTGGATCGATCTGGTGGATGATTCACACATTTGCGGTATTCTGGGGTGCGATTATTTGCGGAGTAGCCGCGCGAAGCCTGTTCGCAAGGCACAGTTTTGGGTGCTCACTGCGGGACGATTGACGACCCAAACAACCGCCGCGATTCTCCCAATGCGGGGCAGGATTCACGGAAAAATCTTGCCATCTTGGGCCCCAATTGCGGTGAGTTCAGACCCGGCGCGATCGCCCATCTGGGCCAAAGCAAGGGCCCGGAAAAGATCCTTTGATTGCGGTCAAGGGGCATTGCTGTGTTGCTGAATTTTACAGTGGGAATGGGCTGGGATCGATCGCGCCAGCCAAGGGGTCTGGTAACCTTGAATCTCCCTAGATAATGAAATTGTTGTCTTGGCCTTTAGCCGCCTGCCAACTGCGAGCATCAAAGTAAAGATCCTCTAGGGAAATTCGATCGAGCGCGTCACCAATTTTCTGAGCCAGCCGCTTCCAGAGCGATCGCATTACCCAATCTTCTGCCAAATCTGCACCCATCTCTTGCCCCAGTGCAGCGGTGAATGATTCGCCCACCGCTCGTAGAATTTCTCCCAAAAAAATTTCCTTAGGGTCGCGGGCCAGTTGATAGCCACCTCGAGTTCCCCGCAGCGACTCCACCAACCCTGCCCGCCGCAGCTCAATGAGCAATTTTTCCAGATAGGGCATTGGAATATTTTGGCGCTGGGCAATGGCGCGGACAGGACAAGGGCCAAGACCGCGTTGCAAGGCGAGATCCAGCATCGCCTTGATGCTGTAGCGTCCGCGAGCGGTTAGCTTCATGGCTGGAACCATGACTCCCGATCGCTCCGTTTTGCTCCCAGAACCGGCGCTAAATCGCCCCCAGTGCGCCGTTCTTGTCCCGCAAAGATTATCAAGATCATTCCTCAAGTTTGCTGCTGACCACGGTACTTCGATGGCTCAAGAACGCCAGAATCGCCATCTGATCTTGCAAAATTCTGATGGTTAATCCCTCCTCAGACGAGAATAGGGATGTTTGGAGATCCTGTCAGCAGATCTACTGAATCAGACAATCATTGATTTTTTGAAAAAACCACTAGCGATTTAACACAAATCGTGTACCATGATGGAGCCTGATGCTAGCATGAAATTACCTTCTTGAAGTTTAAAAACACCGTTCGGCTTGGTTGGTGGAACTCATCGCCCCAATCTCCCGATTCAAGCAACTTGTCCCAGGGAATCTTTTGGAAATCGCTGGGATGTTCAAAGGCGTTTGCTGGCAAGAAGGAAGCTGCCGATCGGAATAACTCTGGTTTGCAGCCATTGCCGCGATCATCTTCGCCTTTCGCCTGAGATCCGGCAAACGCTGTATCAGTGAATTCATTCATTACTCTCTAGATTGACCAGCCTGTTGGATTAAAACAGCAATGAGCAAGCGCAAAAAGACCGACCCGCAACCCCTGACCGGTGCCCAACTACTGGAAAAGGTCAAGGAACTGGAAAACGCCAGCAAGGAAGAAAAGGCGCGGGCCTGTGGTTACTACACCACGACTAAGGATGGCGTTGATCGCGTCAACATGATGAAGTTCTATAACGCGTTGATTGACGCGGAAGGGATTGAACTCGATAACAAAGCAAAGCCCAATGGTCGGGGTGGCCGGAGTGCAAGTTATCGGATTACGGTGCAGTCGAATGGCAATTTGTTGATTGGCTCGGCTTACACCAAGCAAATGGATCTGAAGCCGGGTGATGAGTTTGAAATTACCCTGGGCCGTAAGCATATTCACCTGAAACAGGTGGAAGGCAACTAAGCTCGAATCTGGTTGTTTCGGCTAATCGTGATCGTGACGATTTCCATTAAGCATTGCGTGATCATGCAGTGCGCATGATCCAATTGCATGATCGGTGCATGATTCATCGGTAATCAGGAATGCTGACTGACAAGGGGCTTTGGCCCCTTGTTTTGTTTTGCGGGTGTTTGGCTGTGGAGCGATCGGGTTTTGGAGTTGGTGACGGATTGGCTCTTTCGTTTCTCACATCGATTGAACCAGGCGTGCGGCTCCGTGCCCGCTGGCAGATCCGATGGTGTGGCAATGGCTAGGTTCCGGCTTGGGCGATCGGGCAGGGAGTGCATTCCTGTTGGCGACGCTGCACGGCGGATTCGTAGAAGGCTTCTAAGGCCCGGACACCGTGAATTTGGTTAAATATGCGGGCCGATCGTTGGGCAATTTCTAAGCGAAGATTCTGTCGCCAAGCTCGATCGCACCCTAGCCCGATCGCCAAATCACAATAGTCTTCGGGGGTTTGGGCAATGGTTTCCGTCAGCCCCAATTCCGTGAGGATGGCGGCGGCATGGCGACCGCGCATCAAGGCTCCGGGGAGGGTGACGACAGGAAGACCAGCGGCGATCGCCTCCAGGGCGCTGTTGCAACCGGACCAGTCGATCGAGTCGAGGAAAACATCGGCCAGTTGATTCAGTTGCCAAAATTGCGTTTGGGACTGGGGCGGCAGGATTGTGCAGTGGTCGGCAAAAGCGAGGCCGGCGGCCGCAAAGGCGGCCGCGAGGCGCTGGGCAAATGGCGGGGCCGCTTCTGGAAAAGGGCTGGCCAGGAAAACGAGGCGCGATCGGGGAACCGCTTGGGCAATTTCCACCCAGAGCCGATCGGCTTGGGGCAAATACTTATACAACGATTGGCAACAGAGATAAACCACTTCGTCGTCAGCCAGACCCAGTTGGGCCCGATCGAGCTGAGGCTGGGGGGCGATCGGGGGGCGATTATAGGCGATGCCCAATCCCGGTAAACAGATCAGGGTTTCGCTGTAGTGGGTTTCGGCTTGGGGCGGTTCCATTCGATCGCTCGAGAGGTAATAGTCCACCGTCGGCAGGCCGGTGGTGACCGGATGGCCCCAGGTGGCGCATTGGACGGGTGCAAACCGCCAACCCCCAATCAGATACATCACCGAATCCATACCCACATCCAGCATCACCGCCACGTCGAGTTGATCTTGCCAGGCGGCCCGACAAAAGGCGGCATAGCGCTGGGGATTGAAGTCGTTGCCCGTTTCCCAAAAGGCAAAGCGATCGCTCAGGCGGCGGGCCTCGTCTGTGGTGTTATCCCAGCGATTGCCAGCATAGTAGCTATAGATTTCCAGTCGATCGCGATCGGCGTGGCGCAACCAACCCAGGTGGGTTTTCATCACGGAGTGGTGATAAAAATGGCTGCTGAAATAGCCAATTCGTAATCGATCGCCCGAGGATCGCTCGCGGGTCCAGCGGGGTTGCAAGGGGGCTAAATCAGGAAAAACGGTGGCTAAGGTTTGGCACACCCAAGCGCCATATTGTTCTTGCAAGGCCCGATCATTCTGGCCCTGGTAATTCAAATAGAACGGAACCCGCAGGGCGATCGCCTGGAGTGCCAACTGCATGAGGGCTGGATGTGATCGCGTGAGGCTGATCAGCCGATCCAATCCCTGGGCATAGTTCGATCGCGCCTGCCAGAGGGCGGCCTCGGTTTCATAAACCGATGGCAGCTTTAACCACCCATCAAAGGCCGCCAGGGCCCCCGCATACCAAGTTTCTCGTTGGGGTTCCAGGGCCAAGGCTTTGCACCAGGCCTCGATCGCCCCGGCCACCTGGCCCGACTGCCGCAACAGTTCTCCCAAGGCCGCGTAGGGTTCGGCAGCCATCGGATTGGTCAAAATTTGCGATCGCCAATGGGCCCGATCGACTCCCACGGATCCCAGGGCAGCCGATGGATCAAAATTGAACGGTGGGGATGGGGTGGGCGAATCCATAGCCATCAACGGGAACCAAAGGGGCGATCCAACCATGCCCCGATCGGGCGGCGGGCGCAATAGGCGTTCTGGGTCATGGCCAAAGATTTCAGCCCAATCAGCCTCAACCCAGTCCCGAAAAAATCGCCCAGATCATGATCCAGAAAACACATCATTCAGAAAATACATCACTCAGAAAATATCCAAAAAACACCAAAAAACACTAAAAAACACTAAAAAACCGCCAGATGTCTAGCATCCGGCGGCTTGTCGTTTGAAGTGCCATTAATCGGGAAAAACCATTGCCCGATTTGGGTTCCTCAATGTTGTCCAGAGTATTGTCCAGAATGTTACCCAGGCTGGCCTAGGGTTCAAGGGTCGGAGCCAAGGACACCGCCCGATCGACCACCGGAACCTTAGCCGTTGCCGCCGGTAACTTCAGCGAGGCTTGCAGCATCGGCGATTGGGCCACGGCATCATTGGCGATCGCAAACAGCGGATTCGACAAAATCCCCGCCAGCGATGTGGCAATCACCGACAACACCAAGCCCACTTGCAAAGGACGCATCCCCGGGAGTTTCCAGCTAATGGCCGGGTAGTTCTTCACCGAATCGGACATTTCGTGCGGTTCCTTCACCACCATCATCTTCACCACACGAATGTAGTAGTAGATGGAAACCACGCTGGTGACCAAACCCAACAGCACCAGGGTATATAGGCCCGCTTGCCAGCCCACCCAGAACAGGTAGATCTTGCCGAAGAAGCCAGCCAGGGGCGGAATGCCACCCAGGGACAGCAGCGACACACTCAGACCCAAGGTCAACAGGGGATCTTTTTGGTAAAGCCCCGAGTATTCGCTGATCTCATCCGTACCCGTGCGCAGGGAGAACAGAATCACACAGGCGAAACCGCCCAAGTTCATGAACAGATAAACCAACAGGTAAAACACCATGCTGGCGTAGCCGTCGGCGGTGTTGGCCAACAGCCCGATCGTCACGAAGCCGGCCTGCCCGATCGAGGAATAAGCCAGCATCCGCTTCATGCTGGTTTGAGCCAGTGCCACCACGTTCCCCAACACCATACTCAGAATGGCCAGGGCCGTGAATACAAAGTGCCATTGTTCCGACACCAGCGGGAAAGCCGTCACCAACAGGCGAATGGCCAGGGCAAACCCAGCCGCCTTGGAACCCACGGACAAAAAGGCCACCACCGGAGTGGGCGAGCCTTCGTACACGTCGGGAGTCCATTGGTGGAAGGGCACAGCCGAAATCTTGAAGGCAATCCCCGCGATCGCGAAGACCAGCGCCACCACAATCCCAATTTGGGGCGTGGTCGGGTTGCTGGCAATCCCGGCGGCAATTTCGCTCAAGCGGGTGTGGCCGCCCGAGAGGCCATAAAGCAACGAAGCGCCGTAGAGGAAGATGGCAGAGCTAGAAGCCCCAATCAGCAAATACTTGAGAGCTGCTTCGTTGGAGCGCGGATCCCGCTTCATGTATCCCGTCAGCAAGTAGGACGCGATACTGAGGGTTTCCAACGCCACAAAAATCATCACCAACTCGTCAGCGCCCGACAGGAACATCCCGCCAACCGTTGCCGTGAGCAAAATGACGATGAATTCGCCCAGGGCCGTGCCGGTGGATTCCACATAGGCGATCGACATCAAGATTGTGAATGCCGACGACAGGGCGACGATTCCCCGGAAAACACTGCCCAGGGTGTCGTTGCTGAAGCCGCCCAGGAAGGAAACCGGGTCTTCCGGGTTCCACTGGAGCCACAGGGCCACCACGGATCCCAACAGACCGGCCACGGCCACATAAGGAGTCCAGCGCGATGCGGCCCGCCCGGACACGAGATCAATTAACAAGACTGCCAGGAGGGTCAAAATGACAATACCTTCTGGCAGGATTGCCCAAGCGTTGAGCTGTGAGGCAACGGTTGAGAAGTCCATAGGGAATTAAATCCGTTGAGCGCTTGAAACAATTGCCATTTCTAGGTTGCAGGGAAATGCGGCCTGCGTTCGGTTAACCATTTTAGGGGTTGGCGTGTGGATCGCTACGCGATCGCGCTGGATAGGCGATAACAATCCCCAAATGCCCCGATAACTAGCGAGTAATCGATCGCCCTTGGAGCATCACCCGATCGCCACCCGATCGCCCGGTTCGTGAATCTGAAAAACAGCTCTGGGTAGCCCCAAATTGCTTCAAGGGCTGCTGAAATTGCCTCAAGTTGCCAAAGTCTCTCCGCAATCTCCCCGCCATAGCTCCGCAAAAGTCCCAGAAACTGCTCCCTACCTTCAGCATCTTCCCAGTCTTTAAGCAAATTGCAGCCGTAGTAAGGAGAGGTCATCCTCAAAATAGCTGCGGCCACTGTTAAAGTCCTGCACCCGATTCACGATTTGCTCCACGGCTCCCCGCTCAGGAACCGCCCAACATTCCCGCAGCACTTCCACGAAGGGATCCAGCCCCCAAACAGTGCCATCGGGCATTCCCAGTTCGTAAATGCCATCGCTGAAGATGTAGAGCGTGCTGCCGGGGGGAACTTCGCAAAAGGCCTCGCTATATTTCGCTTCTGCAAACATGCCAACGGGCAGCCCCACCGTTCGGAGGCGTTGGGCCGTTGGTAACGATTCTTTGCTGGGCGAGAGCAAAATTCCGGGCGGATGGCCAGCGCTGGCATAGGCCAGGCTCCGGGTGCGGCGGCTGTAGACTCCATACCAAGCGGTGAAGTATTTGTCGTTGCGATCGTTCATTTGAAACGCGCCATTCAGGGCCCGCAACACCTCGCTGGGGCTGCCATAGTCTTGGATTGGGAGCGATCGGGAACGCAGCAAATTCAACACTGACAACGAGGGCAGCGCCGCCTTCAGACCATGGCCCGCCGCATCGACCAGATAAACCACGAGTCGATCATCATCGAGCCAATAGAAATCGAAACAGTCTCCCCCCAAACGGCTGGACGGTTCAAATTTGGCCGAAATATCCACTGCGCCGTCCATGGGTGCGGGTAGCAGGGTTTTGACATAATCGGCCGCTTCGGCCATTTCCTCTTCCAACAGCCGCTTTTGTTCCTTCAAGTCCTGATTCAGTTGATGCAGCCGCAGACCCGCCCGCACCCGGGCCTTCAGTTCATTCATCTCGATCGGCTTGGATAGGAAGTCATCGGCTCCGGCATCCAACCCTCTGACCCGATCGTCCACGGAGCCGAGGGAGGTCAACAAAATGAAGAACGTGGAGGATAAACTGGCCTCCAGCTTGACCCGCCGACAAACCTCAATGCCGTCCATCTTCGGCATCATCCAATCGCAAATGATCAGAGCGGGCTGCTGACTACAGGCCAACTCCAAACCAGCAACACCATCTTCTGCAACCAACACCTCATAGCCCTGTTTGGTCAGGGTGCGCTCTAGCAGGCGGCGGATGGTGGGATCGTCATCGATAATCAGCAGACGGAACATAGGTCAAGGCAGTGGTGGCAAGATGGAACAAGAGGAGCAGCCCAAGTGTTGATCAATTCAGGCGTGATGTCTTAGGCGTGATGTCTTAGGCGTAATGTCTTAGGCGTAATGTCGGCGTAAGATGCAGCCGTTGAAATGAAATGAACCGAGTGAATGAAATAAGCCAAATGAAATACACCGGATGAAATACGCCGAATGACGTAAATCAGATGAAATACGCCGAATGACGTAAATCAAATGGGGTCAATCGAATGGCATCAGGCGAACCAAATTGAGCCGATGACAACGGGATCGCGCTGAGTCCGATGGGCCCTTGAGTAGATGAGCACCAAGAATGGGCACCAGGGATGAGCTTCGATGGGGATTGCCGCCATTCCAGCCGAATAGTCCGGAAGGGTTGAGCCATCCTCCGAAGCAAGTTAGCCTGGGGAGTAATGCGTGATCCTTCACGAATTGTCCCTGGGATTGGCGGCTGAGGGTTGAGTCGGCTGGGCCTGGGCCGCAACGTGCAACGGGTTGCGATCGCACCCCGAAACGGACGAGTCTCGGTCACGGGAATTCCGCCCTGGCTGGAGTAGGAATCGTGAGCTATCAGTGGAGTACCTGGAATGGTACGGACTACGGCTGATTTTGGCACAATGCCTTGGATGGCGTGGCTAAAATTCAGGGTTGAGACTGAAGGCCTGAGAATTCCGAACGCTTTGCTTGAACGCGCCGCAGAGGTTGGATGCTTTGACTCCCAGCGTAAACCAAACGATTCGACTTCGCATTGCTAGCGATTTGGCGGTGCTCGATCGCGTTTTGAACTGGTTTGACACGCTCGATCGCCCCCATGTGCCTCGTACTGTGTGGCTCCAATGCCTCTCGGTGCTGGCGGAGGTTTTCACGAATGCGGTGCGCCATGCCCATCGCCAACACCCTTGCGACACGCCGATCGACCTGGAGGCAGAACTCACGGCCACAGCCTTGACGTTGCGCCTTTGGGATCATGGGGAACCGTTTGACTTGCGGCAGGCGGTGTTGGAACGGGGGCAAACTCCCGAACCCCCAGAAACTCTTGATATTGAGAAGCTCAGCGGTGGCGGACGGGGCTTGACCATTCTGAATCGGGTGGCCGATCGCCTGAGCTATGATCCCCAGCCGGATGGTCGCAACTTGTTGGAATTTGTGAAATATTTTGAACCGGTGCTCCCGATCGCGGATTGAATCAAGCCTCGCCGCCAAACTCAATTGCTTCGTACAAATCCGCAAGCGGCAATTCCACCGACACCGCATCCAACAGCACCCGATCGCTCAATTGCCCATATTCACTGAACAGCCACTGCTGATCCCCCGTTCGGGCATAGAGTTCCACATGGGGCTGATATTGATCAATTAACAAATAGTTTTGCAAGCTCGCAATCGTCCGATAGGCGGCAAATTTTTCAGTGCGATCGTAAGCCGCTGTTGATTTGGAAAGTACCTCAGCAATCAGGATCGGATTCATTACCGTATCGGTGCGATCGGGCTTCCGCTCGATGGGTCGCTTTGCCACCATCACATCAGGATAGGTATATAAATTTGGCTCCGGAATCCACAGCCGCTGATCCGCCAATGCCAGATCATAGGCTTGTCTTCGCAAGGCAAATTTCAGAATCGTAATCAAATTAATCGCAATAAAATTATGCTCCGGTGTACCCCCTGTCATTGGAACAACTACCCCATTGCGATATTCATTGCGAGTTTCAGCCAAAACTTCTTGGGCTAAATAATCATCAGCGGTGATGATTGCAGGTTCCGGTAATAGGGCGATCGGCATCATTCACTAAAACTCCAGCGCTTCATAGAGGTCAGAGAGATTTACTGTTACCGTAAGTGGATCGAGCAACACCCGATCGCTCAATTGCCCATATTCACTGAACAGCCACTGCTGATCCCCCGTTCGGGCATAGAGTTCCACATGGGGCTGATATTGATCAATTAACAGATAGTTTTGCAGACTCGCGATCGTGCGGTAGGCGGCGAATTTTTCAGTGCGATCGTAAGCCGCTGTTGATTTGGAAAGTACCTCAGCAATCAGGATCGGATTCATTACCGTATCGGTGCGATCGGGCTTCCGCTCAATGGGCCGCCGCGCCACCATCACATCAGGATAGGTATATAAATTTGGCTCCGGAATCCACAGCCGCTGATCCGCCACAAAAATACTGTATCCCTGACCTTTTAAAGCGGTTCTGAGCAGAGCATTCAAGACACTCGCAATTTCGTTATGCTCCGGTGTACCCCCTGTCATTGGAACAACTACCCCATTGCGATATTCATTGCGAGTTTCAGCCAAAACTTCTTGGGCTAAATAATCATCAGCGGTAATGATTGCAGGTTCCGGTAATAGGGCGATCGACATGGCAAACCTCCTAGAAGATTGCTGGGGGTATTGACCCAATGACCTCAATCGAGTTGTTTGCTCCAAACCCAAAAGAGGGAGAGCAGATCCCCCTCTTCATTTATTTTATGGTGCAAATTTGGGCAAGCGATCGCGCTGAGTCTTTAGGAGTCGATCGCGCATGATTCTGACGACTGCAACCGGCGCGATCACATTTCCATCAATTAAGTAACTTATTACCTGTCGCGATCTGGTTCCGTAATTTGTGCAGCTCTTAGGCGATCGCCCGTCAGAATTAGAGTTTTGTTACAACACCACGCCCAGAACTTGGGTTTGTGCGCCTCGGGCTTGGGTCACACCAATCACCCGATCGGACGCTTCAATGGTGGGGCGGCGCAAACTAACCACGATGAACTGTGCTTCGGCGGCCTGTTGTTTCACCATTTTGGCCAGGCGCTCCACGTTCGACCCATCCAGGAACATATCCACCTCGTCGAAGGCATAGAACGGCGAGGGGCGGTAGCGCTGAAGGGCAAAAATGAAACTGAGGGCCGTCAAGGATTTTTCGCCGCCGGACATGGAAGCCAGCCGCTGCACCGGTTTGCCCTTGGGGTGGGCGACCAGGTTGAGGCCGCTTTCTAGGGGGTTTTCGGGATCATCCAGTTGCAAGCGGCCGTCGCCTTGAGATAGCTCGGCGAAGATGATTTGAAAGTTGCGATCGACCGCATCAAAGGCCTCATAAAATGCCTGTTGGCGCAGAGTGGTGAAATTTTCCACGCGCAACAACAACTCCGTGCGTTCTTGCTCGATCGTGGCCAGTTTTTCACTCAGTTGATTCAGCCGGCCTTGCACTTGATCGTATTCTTCCAGGGCCAGCATATTCACCGGCTCCAGACTTTCCAATCGGCGCTGTAAGGTGCGAATCGTTTGATCCAGTTGCTCGCGGTGGGCGGCCAATTCAGCGGGATCACTGGGCAGGGGTTCCGAGTCGGGTGGCAGATCGGGCTGATCGCCCTCGGCTCGATTTTCCAACTCTTGCAATTCCGCTTGCTGTTGTTGTTGGGTTTCTTGGAGCCGATCGCGCTGAAATTCCAGAGTTTGGAGCGCTTGGCGTTGACGATTCAGCACTGTTTCTTGGCGATCGCGCTGTTGTTTGGTTTCGCCAAGGGTGGTTTCCAAAGCCGCAATTTGCCCTTGTAGATTGGCGATCGCTTGATCCAATTCTGTTTGGGTTTGCTGAAGCTGTTGGAGTCGATCGCCCGCTGTAGTGAGCTGATCTGTGGCTTGGGCGATTTGTTGCGCCAGTTGTTGGCGCTGTTGGCTGAGGCGATCGGCTTCGCGGGTTTGGTCGGCCTGCTGGGCTTGGGCCGATCGCAAATTGTCCGCCAATTGTGAGAGCACCGATTCCCGATCGCGAATTTCCGTTTGGGCCTCGCTCCATTGGCTGTGGGCGGGCGAGTCCTCCAGTTGAGCGATCGCCTGGCGCAGGTTGGCCAACTGGCGCTCGGCGGCCGGCAAGGCCCGATCGAGCTGGGCCAAGCGTTCCCGGCTAGTGGTCAGTTCCGTGGTTAGCCGATCGCGCTGTTGGGCCAGGCGATCGCGCTGGCCCGTGGTGGCCGTCAGGGCCGCTTGCAGTTGCTCCAGTTGCCGTTGGGCATCGCGGCGGGCCTGGCGCAAATCGTTCAGGGCTTGGGTGTGGCGCTGGCTGTCCACCTGGGCCTGGGCGATCGCCCCATCACAACGGCCCAACACCCGATCGATATCCCGCAGCCGATCGCGCAGTTCCGCCGCCGCCTTTGCCTCCTCCGTCAGTTCGCCCCCGCCGAACCGCAGGCCACCCCGGGACTTTTGCACCGTGCCGCCGGTCATGGCTCCGCTGGTTTCCAGCAATTCCCCATCCAGCGTCACGATCCGATGGCGACCCAGGAGCGATCGGGCCTGATCCAACCGCTCAAACACCACCGTCCCGCCAAACACATACTCAAAAATGTTTCGGTAGCGATCGTCAAAATCCACCAGGTTGACCGCGTAATCCAGCCAACCCGCCACCGCCGCCCGACCCCGAGTCATGGCCGCCGACTCGCCGCCGCCACCGCCGCGAATTTTGTTCAGGGGCAAGAAGGTGACACGCCCAGCCCGCTCCCGTTTCAGGATTTCGATCGCCGCCGCCGCCACCGCATCATCTTCCACCACCAAATGGCCCAGACGCGCCCCGGCCGCAATCTCCAAGGCCACCTGATAGCGCGGTTCCACCTGCCCCAAATTGGCCACCAGGCCGCAAATGCCCGGTAAGTCACTTTGCAGCAGCAATTGCACCCCAAACGTGCCTTGGGCTTCCCGCTGGGCCTGGGTTTGGGCTTCCAGTTTGTCCAGTTGCCGTTGCACTTGCCGCTGCTCGTCCTGCAAGCGGCTGCGGGTTTTCTGTTGGAGCTGCAACTCCTGCTCAGCGGCGGCCAACTGTTCGGCGGCCGTTTGGATTTGGGGTTCCAAGCTGCGGGTTTGCCGATCGACCGTTTGGAATTCCCGATCGTGCTCATTGAGGCGATCGCCCGCCCGCTCCCATTCCGTGGCGATTTCCGCCAATTGGGTTTCGATTTGCTTCAGCCGCTCCTGCAAGGTGGCCCGTTCCGTACGCTGGGGATCGATCGACTCTTGGATCGTCTCCAACTGGTGGCGCAAGTCCGTTTGCTGTTGCACCCAAGCCTGGGACGCTTCCGCCAACTCCGCCGCCTCGGCCCGGGCCCGGTTCAGGTTGGCCGCTGCCCGATCGTGGGCCTGTTGCAACTCCTCCAGGCGCTCTTGCAATTCCGGCCCCGTGGCGGCCAAGGCGGCCTCGGTGCGATCGACCTCCGCCACCTCCGCCGTTAACCGGGCGATCGTCTGTTGTTGGGTTTGCTGCTGGTGGGTCAGCTCCGTTTGTTGGCGTTGCACCTGATCCCGTTGGGCCCGGTGGGTGGCCAGCTCCGTTTGCAGGGCGATTTGTTCCGATTCCCCCAGGGATTTCACCATTTGGTTTAGCCGCTCCAGTTCCGCCGCCTGGGTTTCGACTGCCGCCCGTTCCGCCACCAGGCGATCGGCTAACTGCGCCAAATCCTGTTCCCGCTGGGCGATCGATTGGCGCAGTTGCTCCACCTTCGACTGTTCCAGCAGCCAATCCACCACCGCCAAGCGCCCTTGCTGGCCCTGCATTTCCTGGCGAATTTGTTGATATTTCAGAGCCTTGGTGCGGTCTTTGGCCAGGCGATCGCACTGAATTTGCAACTCTTGTTCCAGGATGCGGCAGCGATCTTCGCGCTCCTTCACCTCTTCGAGGGTTTGCTTGGTTTGGATAATTTTGCGATCGAAGTTGGCTACCCCCGCCAGTTCATCAACAATCTGCCGCCGCTCCCGGGGGTTCATGGAAATAATGCTGGTCACGTCCCCTTGCAGCACCACGTTGTAGCCCTCGGGATAGATCCGCAGCTTCGAGAGGGATTGGTGCAACTCGCTGAGGGTGCAGGGTTCGCCGCCAATGTAGTAGTTGGAGGTGTAGGTTCCCTGTTGGGTGACGCGCAATTTGCGGGTAACGGTCCATTCACTGAGGGGCTGGCCGTCGGCATCGCGCAAACCGGGCAAGTCTTCGGCGGCTTCGGCGGAAACGGTGGCCAGCAGGGCGGCTTCTTCGCTCAGATCAAAGGTGACAGTAACGGCGGCTTCTACGGTCGATCGCTTGCCTTTGCCTTGGCCCTTGCCCATTTGTCCCTGGTTCACCAAGTCGGGCAGGCGATCGGCCCGCATTCCTTTGGAGGAGGAGAGGCCGAGGGCAAACAGCAGCGCATCGAGAATGTTGGATTTGCCGGAGCCGTTGGGGCCCGAAACCACGGTGAATCCGGGCAGCAACGGAACTCGCGTCGTGCCGCCAAAGGATTTGAAGTTCGTGATTTCAACTTGCTTGATGTACAACGCGCCCGCCGCTGAAGGACTGAGACTCAACCCAGGCAAAAGCTCTGTAACGGGCTATCTTACCGAAAACTCTCCCCCAACGGCGATCGGCCTGTCATGCAGTCTCGTCGCCTGTGTGGTGCGTTCACATTCATTGGGTATGGGTTTAGCAATGCATTGCATCTCGATATCTGACCGCCGCAATGCATGCTTGCTGATAGTTTATAAAGTGAGTTACTAGTCTTGCTACCGACAGAAAATCTGTCTATGATTTAGTATCAAGTTCGATATCGGCCAGTAATTCATTTGTGCCTGTCATGACATTTACACTAAATAATCGCTATCAGGTTGAGAAGAAAATTGGCTCTGGAGGCTTTGGTGAAACATTTTTAGCTCGTGATATCAACCTTCCTTCTCGTCGCTACTGCGTCATCAAACAACTTAAGCCTGTTGCAACAGATCCGAATCTTTATCAGCTCATTCAAGATCGATTTAATCGAGAAGCTGTCACTTTAGAGAAAATTGGTGACTCCAATAGCAATATTCCAAGCCTATATGCTTATTTTGAAGAAGGGAACCATTTTTATTTAGTTCAGGAATGGATTGATGGCGAAACACTCACAGAGAAGGTTCGCCAAGAAGGAATTTTCAGCAGTGAGCCAGCTCAAGATATTTTGACTCGGTGTCTACATATTTTAGATGCAGTTCACAATCAAGGCATTATCCATCGAGATATCAAGCCAGATAATATTATTTTAAGAAAATCAGATGGACAGCCTGTCCTGATTGATTTTGGAGCTGTTAAGGAGACCATGAATACAACAATGTCTCCCAGCAAGTATCAAGCCTCTTCAATTGTAATCGGTACACCTGGCTTTATGCCCTCAGAACAGCTTATTGGCAGACCTGTATTTAGCAGTGACCTGTACGCACTAGCTTTAACTGTGATTTATTTACTAACTAGCAAACTTCCTCAAGAGCTAGGTACAGATCCAATTCATGGGTTTATTAACTGGAAACAATATGCTTCTGAAGCTAACCCCCGATTAGTTTCAGTTCTAGACAAAGCAATTCAGCCCCATTCCCGTGATCGTTTTCTTTCTGTCCACGAGATGATTCACGCACTCAATGGAAGTGTTTCTATGCCGACAGAACTAGTTACCCAAAAAATACAGCATCCATATCCAGACACTACCATAATTGAGAAATCATCTCCCCAGTCAGAAGCCTGGCAAAAATTTCTGATTCTAGGGATTACAATCGGAAGCTTTACTTTGATTGGCTTGGTGGCAGTTGCTTTCATCTTAAAGCAATCTGCAATGAGTCCTGTAAGTTCTTCCTCTAACACAGAAGCAACGCCTGAAAAGAAAATTACTCCTAATAATCCTATTCAGACTTCTGGCACTCTGAACACAGAGATCGCACCCCAAGAAAAGAAAGAGCAGGTTCAGACGGAGAAATCTTTTCAGCCTGAATCTAATAGATCTTCGGCTCAAGAAGTTATTACGGAATATTATACATTTATCAATCAAGGAGAATTTCAAAATGCATGGAGTATGCTGCCGTCTGATTTACAGGAAAATCGAAAGGTTCATCCTAATGGCTATAACTCCTTTGCAGAATGGTTCCAAAAAGTTAGTCCAGTTAACATTAATAGTTTAAAAACAATTCAGCAATCGTCTCAATATTCAGTAGTAGATATTAGCTACAGCGGCTATTTGAATAATAAGCTTTTGTCAATGAAACTTAGGTATCGACTGAGGTGGAATGCGTCTCAGAATAAATGGCTAATCCAGTCTGTTCAAAAAATTTGATTTGCACACAGCTAGTAAGGTAGGAAGTAGAAGTAGGGTGGGCAATGCCCAGCACTTCCCCACAAACAGAATCAACTTCAGGATCAGAGCTTATTACCTTGGGTGCGATCGCGTTGCTTTAGAGCAGCGGCGATTGGTGGGCATTGCCCACCCTACAGCTACTTTCATTCGCGCACCATACCTTCTAGATAGTCGGGATTTGTCGAGAGATCGCTAGGGCCTTCAGCACTACCAATTAAAGAACCCGCGAGGTCAAATACTGAAGGGGACGGCTCTGATCGACTGAGTAATGGGTCAACTTGCGATCGCTCGGCCAATAGCAAGTTGATGAATTGAATCACCAGTTGTTGGAGTGCCTGGGGAAGCTGACGAAACTGGTTTAGGAGGGTTTGCTCGATCGGGCTGGGAGTCATAGATTGTAATTTATCTATAGGGAGAAATTCGCTGCCTGAGCCATTCTGTAAGCTGTTGTCGGGTTAGCCTACCAGCAGCTAAATCGAGAAAGGTTGACTCTGAATCATCAACTGACGCAACCACCTCATAACCATTAAGCACCAGGAAAACTTCCATAGCTGTGTAGGCAACTCGCTTATTGCCATCAATAAATGGATGATTCAGTGCCAGAAAAAATGCTAAGGCAGCCGCCTTATCGACCAATCCCTCATACAAATCAATGCCTGAAAAGGACTGTTGAGGTTGGGCCATGGCCGATTCGAGGGCTGCTTGATTCAGAATTCCTAAAGAGCCACCTGAGCGTGCAACGACTTGCTCATGAATTCGGATGATATCTTCAACCAACAGGAAACGCATCAGGCCAAGCGATCGAGCAACTCAGCATTCTTCTCTAAGACATAATTGATCGCATGATCGAGATCAATTTCTGCTTGAATTGGCTTCGGTTCACAAGATACTGATCGATCGCCAGCAGGTGTCAATCGCGCCTGGAGCTGTTGCAGTAGCACCAAGATCTGTTGTTGGATGGCCAAGGGCATTTGGCGAAGGATTACCAAGATCGATCGCTCCAGATCGGTTTGTTCCGTTTCAGGGGTCAGCATCACAGAATTGAGATAGCAATTTTCTGTAGTTTAGCAAGGCCGATCGCCCTGATCTTCGGAACACCGATCGCCCCCCAACACAAAAACAATCATCAAAAAACCGGGGTTATCCCCCGGCTCTCGTGATCAAAGTTGTGTTTCAAAACTGGTTGTGCTTCAAAACTGATGGTCTAGCAGCCCTCAGGCCCACAGAAACTGTGCGCATACAGCACCTCCGCATCACAGATGTAGATGATGCCTGCGTAATTCAGGAAGAACTCCGCCGCCACGCGATCGGCGATCGCCTCAGCCAGGGTGCGAGTGTCGGTCAGCACCTCAAACTTGATATTCGCTTGGGTGTCGGAAACATTGGGCTGCCCAGACGATCGCACGTTGCGGCTGCCCTTGCCGCCCGTTTCCAACACCGTATACCCCTTGGCCCCGCACTCTTCAATGATCTTGGCGACCTTCTTCAGCAACACCTTCTCGGTGATGATGACAAGCTTTTTGGCTGGTTTAGCCATGTTGGTTACCTCTTGTGTCTACTAATCTAACGAGTCTGTCGGGCCATGAGAGAGCGCCGACAGACCCCACCTGCTCGGGGCGACTAACCCCCGAGTGCTTGAGCCAGCCCGATAAAGAACGGAATGCACAGGCCGATCGCGATCGGTGTACCAACGGCCGTGGAAGCGCCAATGTAGGCGGAAGGGTTAGCCGACGGGATCCCGGCTCGCAAGGTGGGCGGGCCCGAAATATCTGAGCTGGAGGACGCAATGACCGCCAGAACAACCACGCCACCCAGGCTGAAGTTCATCGTGTAGTGAGCAATCATGCCCAGGCCAAAGGCAATCAGCCCATGGAGAAAGGGGGCCACCACACTGTAAACAACGTACCACTGAGCCACTTTGCGCAGTTCGCCAATCCGCGACCAAGCTTCCATCCCCATCACCAGCATCAGGATTGAAAGCAAACCCCGGAAAGCCGGATCGTAGAAGCTTTCGTAAACGCTTTCCGGCTTGGTGAGAATCCCCAAGGCCAAACCAAGCAACATGGCAGACAAAGCGGGCCCTTGCAGGCTTTCTTCGATAATCGGCCAGATTTTGACCTTACTATCACCCTGCTGCTGGTCGCGATATTCCTGACGGGTGCTGGGCTGCTCCTGGGAATTCACAGCGGCGGCTTTGCTGCGCTTTTTCTGGTTGAGATAAATGTTGGCTACAACAATTGCCGTGACCAGCGCCGGAATATCCATGAAGGGATAAAGTGCGCCCGCCCATGCTTCATACCCAATCTTTTGTTCTTCGAGTAGGGTCAGAGCTGCCGCCATGGTGGAACCACTAACCGCCCCAAACAAGCCACCCGTCGCGATCGCATCAACGGTTTTGACCTTGGGTAATTTGGCCAAGGTATAGCGCGCGATGAAGACAACTAGAATCCCTACGGTTGCTGCAAATATTACAGGTAAAACCATTTCGGTCAGGTTGGAATTCCGAATTGCAATTCCACCGGTTAAACCGATTTTGGTGAGCAACATGAAGACGATGATTGTACAAATCGACTCTGGAATTACCAATTGGCTTCCAAGTGCTGCAATCACCATCCCCCCAATCAAAAAACCCAGTGTGGGGGACTGCAACTGAATAATGAAGTCCTTGACGAAAAGGGACAAGAAATCCACGGATACCTCCTAGTCCACTGCATGAACTTTAAAAGCGTTAAAGAAAGTCAGAGGGAGGCACTTCATGCCCATAGTGCAGGTGTTGCCCAAAAAACCTGTATCTAGGGTGTTGAGAAGGGGCCGATCTCCAGGCGGGTCTCGAAATAGTTGTGTTGAACTAATTTCTATAGACTCGTTCATCAGTTTTCTATAAAGGTGTACGTGATGTAAATCCTTATTGGCGCTGGATTATCTTGAAAAACTGATTACGGGGTAAATCAGAACAAATATCGTGATG
Organism: Limnothrix redekei LRLZ20PSL1; assembly: GCF_043235035.1. Lineage (NCBI taxonomy): Bacteria > Bacillati > Cyanobacteriota > Cyanophyceae > Pseudanabaenales > Pseudanabaenaceae > Limnothrix > Limnothrix redekei. The sequence goes on from NZ_JAZAQF010000049.1 coordinate 87,106, forward strand.
CTTGACTTTTAATGGCTTTGAATAGTTGATGATTGGGACAATTAGAGCAACTAATTGTTAGATCAATCAGGGCAAATATATTTTCGTTAGCTCGGGAGCATCGGGTGATTTTTTGTCTCATTTTGCCTGAAGGTTCTTGACTTTAATGCCGGATTTTGCTGAGCCGGCCAGTTTCAGGTGATGGTTTTCCACCTACGGAGGGCGAAACCGTGGCTTTGGGCGCAGATTGGGGGCAATGCCTCACGGGTGTGGTTCCCCGGAATTCATGCTAGGACTGAGGGGGTATGATTTTGGGGCAATGGCTGCCCGGTGTTTCCCGGAACGGCCGCGGCGGCTGAGGAGTATGTCAAAATGCTCTCTGGATTGCTGCAACCTGTTTTGAGCCGTATTTTGCGAGCCGGTTGATGGTTGGTTGCCCGCCATTGATCAGGCCCCTAGGGGAGGTGTGATGCATCTTGTTTCGATCGCGATCGCACCCTATTGCCCCTGATGCACCCCACTTGCTATGAACAAACTCATCGTTGACCTCGAAGGCCTTCGCGAACAGTTGAAAAGCGCTCGCCGTCCCCCCAAACCCAAGATGCTCGTCGTCGATGACGAGCCGGATAATCTCGATTTGCTCTATCGCACCTTCCGCCGAGATTTCAACGTGCTCAAGGCCGAAAGCGGGGCCCGAGCCTTGGAGCTGTTGGCCGAGGAAGGGGAAGTGGCCGTCATCATTTCCGATCAACGGATGCCGGAGATGAAGGGAACGGAGTTTTTGAGTAAAACCGTGCCCCAGTTTCCAGACACCGTGCGGATTATTTTGACCGGCTTCACGGATGTGGAAGATTTGGTGGAAGCGATTAACTCAGGGCAGGTGTATAAGTACATCACCAAGCCTTGGGATCCTGATGAGTTGAAAACCGTGGTGCAACGGGCGGCCGATAGCTACGATTCTTTGAAGAATCGTTCGATCGAGCTGGAGCGGGCGCAGGCCCAAATGCAACTGTTGGCGGCAATTTTGGCCGCGGCTGACAGCGGCACGTTTGAGGTTTGTGCGGAGCGGCTGGCGACGGCGTTTGTGGAACGGTTTGAGGCCGATCGCTGTACCATTCAGCTCGTTCAAGAGGGGCAATTGGGCAACCACGGCGGCCAGGCGGGGGCCGCTTCCCTGGTGGGCGATCCGCTCAGCCAGCAGGCCATGGTGGAGAAAAAGCTGCAAGTGTGTTTGAATGCGACGGCGAATGCAGATTTGGCCGGAACAGCATTTTATCAAGAGGGCGGGGTAGCAACCCATGTGGTGATTCCAGCCATCTATCGCGATTCGGTTGGGGCTTTGGTGTCGTTGCAGTTTGCCAATCCCATCACCCTGGAAGAAAGTGAAGCAACCCAAATGTATTTGGCGGTGCAACAGGCGGCCTTTGTGCTGACCACGCTGCCCTAGTAGCACGGCAAGCTGATTTTGAGCTGATTTCGATCGGTCAATTCAGGTCAGTTCATCAGGTTAATTCAAATAACTGTTGCTGTTGACAGATCGCTGACCTGATCGCTCGGCAATAAGGGGTTTGCGCATCTTGTTATGACGACTGATTCCGCAATGTTGACCCCATGAATTAAGACAGCCGCGCTACTAGGTTGGGTTGTGAATTTTTGGGGGGATAGATTTTTGAAGGGTTGATCCCTTTGGGGGGATTGTTAACGAACATGTCGATCGCTCGATCGCGATCGCGCCCGAACGGTACGCTAGACCGCGCCTGATCCCACCGGATGCTCGGGTTTGCTTCTCCCAGTTAGCGAGCAAAGTCCCACAAAGATTCCAACCGGATGCGCCCGATGGCGCTGAGGAGTGGCCAGATTGGCTCGATCGTCCGCCAACTGCCGATCTAGACAATCTGAGGATTGCAACTAACGTTCGTTAACCGACCTCCAACCGTATGTCCGTCGCTAGTCCCACCCGTACCATCCGCATCGGCTCTCGTAAAAGCCAATTGGCTCTTGTGCAAACGCACTGGGTACAAGGAGAATTGCAGCGGCATTTTCCGGACATTACGTTTGAGGTCTGCGCGATCGAAACCCAAGGGGATAAGGTGCTGGATGTGGCCCTGTCCAAAATTGGGGACAAGGGTTTGTTTACCCGCGAGTTGGAAGATGGAATGCGCGACGGGATCTATGATCTGGCGGTGCATTCCCTGAAAGATTTGCCAACCCGCCTGCCGGAAGGGCTGACCTTGGGCTGCGTGACAGAACGGGTGAACCCGGCTGATGCGGTGGTGCTCCATGCCCAACATAAGGGCAAAACAATCGACCAATTGCCCGCAGGCGCTGTGATTGGTACGTCGTCCCTGCGGCGGCTGGCTCAGTTGCGCTATCACTACCCCCATCTGAGTTTCAAGGACATTCGCGGCAATGTGAATACTCGGCTGAAAAAGCTCGATAGCGGCGAGTATGATGCGACGATTTTGGCGGCGGCCGGTTTGCAGCGGATGGATTTAGCCGATCGCATCGATCAGTTGTTGCCGTCGGATGTGTCGCTCCATGCGGTGGGCCAAGGGGCCTTGGGCATTGAGTGCCGCGAGGGCGATGAGGACATTTTGCGCGTGCTGAAGGTGCTGGAGCATGAACCCAGCAAGTGGCGCTGTTTGGCGGAAAGGGCTTTCCTGCGCGATTTGGAGGGGGGCTGCCAAGTCCCGATCGGGGTGAATACCAGCTTGGAGGGTGACACCTTAATCCTGGCGGGCCTGGTGGCCAGTGTGGATGGCAAGCAACTGATTAAAGACACCGTGAGCGGCCCCCACACCAGTGCTGAAGATCTGGGCACAGAGTTGGCCCAAAAGCTGCGTGCCCAAGGGGCCCAGGAAATTTTGAATGAGATCCTGGCTCAGGTCAATCGGGGCTAAGGATTTGCCTGCGGGCGATCCTGATACGGCAATCTTGGGGCCAAGGTTTTGGGCCCACGGGTTTTGGATGTCGGTTAATTCGGCCTGCTGGCTTAACCCGGTTCATGCTGAATTTTGCTTGAGGATCATGGGGGCGATCGGGCAAGATGGAACTGTCTTGCTCGATCGCCCCTTTGGCTCATGGATATTGCCAGTCTTTTGCTGCGTGCGGCCGTTGCTCACATTCCCCAAACGGTGATGATTCCCCTATGCTTTGGGGTGGCTTGGTGGTTGGTGGCCGTTCTGGTGCGATCGATCGCCAGCTTCACCCAAGAGGGCGTTTCGCGGGTGCGCACTTTGCACCAAATTCCCTGTGCAGACTGTGCCTTTTTCACGGGCGATTACCACCTCAAATGTCCTGTTCGTCCCAGTGAGGCCCTGTCAGAAGCAGCGATCAATTGTCCAGATTTTCAGCCCAAAACCACCCCCCTGGCTTAGGGGGCCTGAGAAGTATTGTTGGGCATAGGTCGATCCATAACCGTCTTCAGGGCAAGGGGCTTCAGCCCCTTGTCTTTGTTGGTTGGTCAGACCCGCAAGGCAGCCGTTTAAATTTCCGCTGGGGGGTGATTTTGACTTAGGGGTGAATGGGGCATTGGGTTTGGGGCAATGGCAATCGGTGCTGCTGTTTGAGTTAGATGGCTCCCGATCGCGCTCCGTGTCTCTGCAAATTTGGGGTATTTAAACGGTTGATTAACCCATTCTGACTTGGGAAATTGCCCCCGTTGTATTGATGGCTTAGCCTGCGGGATTGGGGTCTGGCCCATAGCTCTCGGCCAGTCGATCGATCCAAGGTTGCCAGGTGGGCATCTCCGCCCAATCGGTCAAGTTGAAATGCAAGGGAGTGAGGGTGATGTAGTTTTGCCGAATTCCTTGCACATCGGTGATCAGGGGTGAAGTTTGGCCCCCGGGCATGGTTTCCGGGTCAATTTCTTCAAGTACTTCTCCCGACAGCCAATAGTAGGTGCGGCCACGGGGATCCACCCGCTTTTCGAATAGGTCATGATAGCGCCGGAAGCCGAGTTTAGTGAGCTGCACGCCCGCGATCGGGCCGTCGGGCGCTGGAATATTCACATTCAGCAGCATTGGCCGGGCAGGCGGCTGGGCAATGAGTTGGGCCACCGCTTGCACGGCAAACTCGGCGGCGGCGCTGAAGTCAAGATGGCCAAACTTGGCCAGACTGAAGGCAAAGCTGGGAATATCCTCTAGCAGTCCTTCCATGGCCGCCGAAACGGTTCCCGAGTAGAGCACATCGGTTCCCAGGTTGGGGCCGTGGTTAATGCCCGACAGCACCACATCGGGCTTGCGATCGAGCAAGGCCCCCAGGGCCAGCTTGACGCAATCGGCAGGCGTTCCAGAACAGGCCCAAGCGGTGACGCTGGGGTGAAACAGGTTGGGAACCAGTTCCGTGCGAATCGGATCCTGAAGCGTCAGGCCGTGCCCCGTGGCGGAACGTTCCCGATCGGGACAAACGATCGTCACTTGGTGACCCGCTTCAGCGCAGGCATTGGCAAGGGCGCGAATGCCCAGGGCAAAAATCCCGTCATCGTTGCTAATCAAAATATTCATGGCGAGACATGCATGGCGGATCAAGAAGGAATTGCAGATCGAGGAGGGGTGGCCGGGAGCCGTTGGAATTCCGAAGAGCAGAACTATTATTGACTATGACCCATTGAGTAATCTTCATGGGTTGCAGCCATCGTTGAAGCCAAATATTGGAGCCATTTGAGGTTTCCGGCTTCCCAAACGTTCCATCCGTTGATTGGCACCATCATGGCAACCGAAATCGCAATGCAACCGGCCGCTGCGCAACTGCTGGAACAGACGGCGCGATCGATCCAAAATCCCCAGACCGAGCCTGAGCGGCCGCGGCCGGCCGCCGTGGTGACCGCGCTGAAAACTGTGGAAACCCAAACCCGCCGCGATCGGGTGCAGTTCTCAGAAGGGTCGCTGGTGGGTCGCTGGCGTTTGGGGGTGGTGTCGCCCAAAAAGTCGGCCCAGCGCGATCGGGGGTTTTATTTTCCGGCCTTTGCCCCGGCCTATCTGACCTTTTTGGCCAACGAAGCCACGGGGGCGATCGCCCGAATCAAGAACCGAGTGCAGGTGGGGCCAATTTTTATGGAGTTTTCGGGCCCGGCCCGGTGGGTGGGCCAGCGGAATTTGCTGGCTTTTGATTTTTTGGAACTGGCGATCGGGATTGGCGATCGGGTGGTTTATCGCGGCCCAGTTCGGGGCGATCGTCCAGCCACAAAGGCCCTAACCCAGGAGCCATTTAACCGCCGGGCGATCGGCTATTTGCCCTTTTTTGCGTTCTGCTGGGCTGGTGAGTCAGGGCTGGCGGCTCGGGGGCGCAGTGGTGGTTTGGCCCTATGGGTGCGGGATCCAGATCCAACCAGCCCCGATCGGCCCTAGCGATGGGCCACCACGGGCGTGCCCACCTCTGCCCAGTTGAAATACCAGCGGGAGGTGGATACCGGGAGATTGGTGCAACCGTGGCTCATGGGTGTGCCGAAGTTGTTGTGCCAGTAGGCTCCGTGGATGCCATAGCCCCCGTCGTAATACATCGTGTAGGGCACATTGGGCACGTCATAGCCGGGGCCACGCATCCGGGTTGATCGCAGCTTGGTGTAAATCGTCCAGGTGCCGGGCAGGGTGGGTGTGCGGGCTTTGCCGGTGGAAACCGCATCCGTGCGGACTTGGCGATTTCCTTCCCAGGCGGTTAAGCGTTGGTTGCCAATATCGACTTGGAGCCAACGAACATTATCTAGCCGCTTCAGAATCGCCATCGATGCCTTGGGATTGAAGGGCAGTTCCTTAAAGTTCACTAGGCCGGTGCTGGCGGCTTGGGCCATGGCCCGGGTCGATCGCTCCAAAAAGCTCCAGCGTTGATCGGTGATGGCGGCCCAGCGGGGTTGTTGGTCGGGCGTGGGCTGGTTCAAAACGGCCAGGGTTTTGGTCAGTTGCGCCCGCTCCCACTGATCGAAGTAGTAGTGAGCGGCACTGGATTGGGCCCCGGCCCAGGAGGCGGCAAAGGTCACCAGTGCCCCCGCAATCAAAAACTTGGGCCGACGCAACCACTGGGGCGGCCGTTGTCTGAGTTCTCGGGTGCGATCGACCACTCGATCGCGGGTGTCATCGAGTTTTGCCAGCAGCCCTGTCATGGAGGTTCCTAAAAAAAATTTGCAAAATCTGCCAAGTCTGCAAAAAAATCTGCCAAGTTCGCAGCACAGCGATCGAGCAGGCAGATTGTTTCGCATTTTAACCGGGCAATTTTCGTGGGGCCAATGATTGGGGCCACGAAGTGCTTGAAAGATGATCGGTTTCCCAGTTGATTTTCTGCTGTATCCGGTTGATTGGCCAGAATGTTGCCGGGCGGTTGGTCTAGGGGCGGAGATCTTCGAGCGGCGGGGTTGTCTCTGGAAGACAGTGGGGGGCCACTTGTTCAGCCAAGCGACGGGCCCGATCGCGCACTTGATCCCAACGACCAGCGGCCACAGCTTCCGCTGGAAACAGTTCCCCCGACAGGCCGATCGCGATCGCCCCGGCCGCCAGAAATTCCGCCGCATTGGCCAAAGTGACCCCCCCGGTAGGAATCAGCGGCATGGGCAACACGGGCACGAGCGATCGCACGTAGGCTGCTCCGCCGACCGCCGAAATGGGAAACACCTTAACGCTGCTGGCTCCGGCCCGCCAAGCCTGGGCAATTTCCGTGGGGGTCAAGGCTCCCGGCACGATCGGAATGCCGGCCGCCACCGCCGCCGCGATCGCCCCCGAGTCGCCAAAGGGCGCAAAACCAAATTGGGCCCCCGCTGCCACCGCTTCCCGCACCATGGCCGCATCCAGCAGCGTGCCGGCCCCAATTTGGCAGTGGGGCAAGCGATCGCGCAGTTCGGCCACCAATTCCGCCGGCCGAACACTGTTCCAAGTAATTTCAATGAGTCGCAGGCCCCCTTCGGCGGCCGCCTGGGCCATGGCCAGCCCCTGAAGCCAGTTGTGCGATCGAATCACGGCGATCGCGCGATCGTGCCGCAGCCGCTGTACCCAGCGCGATCGCACCGTTGCCAAGGTTGTTGTTTCCCCTGTGTCCAATGGTCCCCCCGATTGGAACTGACTGCCCTCCTGCGGTTTCATGGGGTCTTCCGCATCGCCCTTGATCAACGCCACATCAACACCACCAGCTCACCACATTCTTAGGGGGCAATTTCCGTGGGCCCATCAAGGGGCAAGGATTCCAAATCGATGATTTCGTCCGCTTCGGAAGGGGCTTCCGAGATCACACTCTCGATCGGGGTTTCCATGGCTGCGGCCGCTTCCTCCGAGGATTCATTATCCGGGTGCACCCGCCGAATGGGCACATTGGCAATCAACGCCGTGGTGCGCAGGTCGTTTTCCAGCATGAATTGCAATCCCTCGCTATCAATTTCCACATAGCGAGAAATCACATCCAAAATCTCTTGGCGCATTCGATCGAGCGACTGCGGCGAAAGATCAGTTCGGTCATGGGCTAACAGCAATTGCAACCGCTGTTTCACCACGCTGCGGCTGTCGGGATCGCGGGCAAAAAGTTTATCGAGAAGTTCGCTTAACATGACGCAGATAACGCAGCGCGCTGGATCGAAGGGCGATCTGAGGGAAAAAACGAGTTGTGGGTTGAGGGCTGGTTGCCAACGGAGCCAAAACCGCCCGGTTGCTTGGTTTTGTGCCGGTCATGGGCCCCGGGCGATCGCAACAGCCCTTGCAGTCAAGACACACCACCCAATGGATGAGACAGCTTGGCCAAGGTTGAGCCAGCGGTCAGGGAAGCTTCCAGCGGCCGATCGGGAGCGGCTCGCCCATCCAGGCTAACCGCGAGGGCTACCCTTCAGCCAGCGCTTCAGCCGCTTCAGCAAGGAATCGTGGCTGGCGGTGAGATCTAAAAATTCCACGTTTTGACCCTCCAGACGGCGCGCAATGTTACTAAACGCCATCTTGGGCACGGAGACTTGCTCCGACAGCACCAGCGGTTCCCCTCGGTTGGTGGAGGTGATCACCCGTTCATCGTCGGGCAAAATTCCCACCAACGGGATCGCCAAAATTTCGCGCACATCGTCCACGGACATCATGTCGTTGGCTTGCACCATTTGCGGCCGCAGCCGGTTCACCACCAACCGAACATTTTTGATGCCCTCGGCCTCCAGCAGGCCCACCACTCGATCGGCATCGCGCACGGCGGCAATTTCGGGGGTGGTGACGATGATGGCTTCGCGGGCGGCAGCGATCGCGTTGCGGAAGCCCATTTCAATGCCCGCCGGACAGTCCACCAACACATAGTCAAAGCTTTTGGCCAGGGTCAAAACCAACGCTTTCATTTGGTCGGGGGTGACCGATTCTTTGGTGCGGTTTTGGGCGGCGGGCATCAGCACCAATCGGGGCTGTCGTTTGTCGCGCACGAGGGCCTGTTCCAGGCGGCACTCACCGGCCAGGTATTCCACGGCGGTGTAGACCACGCGATTTTCCAGACCCAACAACAGGTCTAGGTTACGCAGGCCAAAGTCGGCATCCACTAGCGCCACTTTTCGCCCCAGTTGCGCCAGGGCCATGCCCAAGTTGGCGGTGCAGGTGGTTTTGCCTACGCCACCTTTGCCGGAGGTGATTACGATGATGCGGCTCATGGGATTGCCTGATAGTTGACAACGGCTGAAGGGTCGATCGAGAAGGGTGGATTCAGAACGGCCAAGGGCGGTGCGATCGGGCGGAACCCGAGAAGACACCTCAATTTAGCATGGCGATCGAGGGGCAATTTGACTATATGTCGGGGGGTGGAGGCAAGCGTTTAGGCGGGTGGTTCCCCCAGGCGCGATCGCACTTCATTTTTGGCAAAGTCGGCGGCCGGTGAGATTCGGATCCCTTTTCCGGAAATGTAAGCCACTTCCGGACAGGGCACATCGAGCTTGGACTCGGGAACCCGGGCCGTGCGGCTGGCAATGCGCACCTGATTGGTTGCCAGGTTCAGGGCCATGATGATGGCGCTTTCGTTGCCATTAATGCCCGCATGGGCCACGCCACACAGCCGCCCCCAAACGAGGATGTCACCCCCGGCCACGATCGCGCTGCCGGGGTTGGCATCGCCGCGAATCACCACCGTGCCTGGATAACGAATTTCCACCCCCGATCGCAAGGTTTTGTCCAAATACAAACAATCGGGCGCAAGGTCGAGGTCAGGATCGGCTGCGATCGGTTCCTGGGTGGGTTCGGGCGGTGTGAACTGAAGTGCATAGCCCATGCTGATCGCCAGGGCTGCGGTGGCGGGATGGTTGGTTTCCACCTGGGTCAGCCGCAATTGCACCTCCTGAAGGGCATCGGCGATCGCCTTCAGTTGCCTGGCTTCCAAGGTGCGATCGATCGCTTGCAGCGTGACGGGCCCGTCGGGTGTCCAGCCCCGCTCCCCCCCATACAGCCGATGCATCAATTGTTGCCATAAATCGGTCCAGGCCAAGCCCCGATCGGGCTGTTCGGCCACAAAGTCCGGCGGCAACACCAGGCGCACCGGTTGGGTTTGATCGGCGCTTTCTTTGCTTTCTTGGCTGTCTTTGGTGCTGCTGGTTTTAATCTCGGAGGGTTTGACCTCGGAGGGCTTTTGGGCAGAAGGATTGATCTCGGCAGCCTGGATAGCTTCGACAGCCTCAGGAGTCGCCGCTGGCAATTCTGGCTGGGATTCGGCTGGGGATTCTGGCGGCGATTCCCGACTCGTTTCGGGTTCTGTCTCCGCAGACTCAGCAGATTTGGTAGATCCAGTAAATCCAGCAGATCCAGTCAATTCAGCCCAGCCCGGAATCCAAAGGCGCACTTGGGGCCCCCGTTCCCCGGTCAGATCCGCCACGGGGCGATCGGCTCCCGTCAGCAATTCTCGCGCCAGCTTGGCCGCTTCCGGCGACAGGGGCGGCAACTCGGCCACGGGAACTTCGCTGCCGGTTTCCGAGCTGGGTTCGGTGGGCGATTCAGCCGGGTCATGCCCAGTTGAAGGCTGTTCGGCCGGCTGCTGGGTGGTTGCGGAGGTGGAGGACAATTTGGCTCCCCGCAAGGGCATCGCCAAGGCCGACACTAAATCATCGGGCAAGTCATCGCCGTGGGCCACCGGCCGATCGGGTAATTCCTCCGGCTCTGGCAAATCTTCTAAGGCTTCCAGGTTTTCTTCTGCAAGGGTTTCTAAACTTTCTAAATTCTCTAAACTTTCTAAATTCTCTAATTCTTCAGGATGTGGGTGCTCAGAAAATGCAGCAGCTTCAACCATGATCAGCAAACCGGGCGATCGACCCGACAACGGATCTATGCAGTGTACCGGACGGCCGCCGGCTCCGTTGCTTGCGGCTCCAAAACGGCAAATTTCGAGCACGGGGTGGACAATCCCAAATTCCAACTCAAATCGCAACTCAAATCGCAACCCAAATCCCAAGTCGGTGACCCCATAGACCTCTTGCGCGAATCAGCCGCGCGATCGCCCTCGGGATGATTCTGAACAGCACCGCATCCTAGTGATTTTTTGGAATCGGGTGATCTAGCATTGGTCGAAGTTCGATCGAGAGTAATTCATGGGGCGGGTTCTCCTTTCAGCGGGCCATGGGGGCTATGAAAACGGGGTTTTGGATCCTGGCATTATGGCGGCAGGAACCACCGAAGCCAGGGAAATGATTTGGCTGCGGGAAGCCACGGCCCAAACCCTGCAACGGCGGGGTATTGAAGTGCTGATGGTGCCCGATGACTTGAGCCTGCAACAGACGATCGCTTGGATCAATGCCCGAGGGCGTGCTGGGGATGTGGCCTTGGAAATTCACCTGGATGGTTCCAGCAACCCCGCCACCCGAGGCACGACGGTCTATTTCATTGCGAATAATCAGGTGCGCCAAACCCAGGCAGAAATTCTGTTGCGATCGACCCTGGCGCGGGCTCCCCAACTCCTTTCGCGGGGGGCATTGCCCGACACGGCCACGGGGTTGGGGAATCGGCTGTTTTGTCGTCAACTCACGGTTCCTTCGCTGTTGGTGGAAGTGGGTTTTTTAACCAACGAGACCGATCGCACGATTCTCAGAAATCAAGGCTGGGGCATTGCCACCGGCCTCAGCGATGGCCTGCAACAAATTTTGCTGGAATTCCCCGCCCAGCCCTACAGCAGCATTCAAATTGAGGTGAATAATCAGCGCTATCCCGAGCGGGGGGTGCTGATCAATGGCAATTCCTACATCCCGATCGACCTGGCCGATCGCCTGGGCATCAAAGTGGCCACCAACCCGCAAATCGTCCGGGTGCGCTACCAAAACATCGTTTATTTCAAGGCGATCGACCTGCGGCAGTACAACATCTCCGTGGGCTGGAACAGCCAAACCCGCGCCGTCACCCTCCGCACCAACCTCTTGGTTTCCAACACCTTGAAGGGGCAAATTATGGGACTGGGCAGCACCGTTGATTCCCAAATGCTGACCTTTCTGAGGGCCTTTAACCCCAACGCGGGTAGCCAATTTCCCGATTTACCGCGTCTTTACCGCGAAGAGGCGATCGCCGAGGGGGTCAATTTTGATCTAGCCTTTGCTCAAATGTGTGTGGAAACGGACTTTTTGCAATTTCCGGGCCCCACCAAATCCAGCCAAAACAACTTTGGGGGGCTGGGGGCCTTGGGGGGCAATCCCGAGGGGGCTTCCTTTGCCAGTGCGCGGCTGGGCGTGCGGGCCCACATCCAACACCTCAAGGCCTATGCCAGTACGGAACCCTTGGCGAATGCGGTGGTGGATCCTCGGTTTAGCTTTGTGCCGCGCGGCGTGGCTCCCACGGTGGCGCTGCTGAGTGGGCGTTGGGAGGCGGATATGAACTATGGCGATAAGATTTTGTCCCGCACGCGCCAGCTCTACGAGGTTTCTGGGCTGCTGTAGGGGTGATCGGGGCCACAATCCCGATGGCTGCGAGCGCTGATGGTGGTAGCTCGGGCTGGTTGCTCGGGCTGGTAGCTCAGGGTTCTAGGGGGCGATCGCGTCGGGATCCAAACCCAGTTCCCGCAACCAGGCCGCCAGTCGATCGGCCCGCTCCCGTTCCCGATCGGCCCGTTGCCGCTCTTCCAGCAAGGTGGAAAAGGGCCGGCCATCGGGCCCAAACAGGGTGAGAGTTTCTTCATCCAGTTGGCAGCGAATGCCCAGCCGAGGACTGACCCAGTTTTGGGGATTCTCAACGGGTTCCAGATCGCCCCTGTCTCCCCGCGTCAAAATGTTCAATTCATTGCGATCGGGGTCATAGATGTAATATTCCTCAACGCCATAGCGGTTATAGAACATCTGCTTTTTCAGCATTTCCCCAAAGCGATTGCCCGGCGACCAAATTTCAAACACCACTTGAGGGGCGATGTTGTGTTCGCGCCACTGCATATAGGAACCCCGATCGCCCTTGGGAACCCCAAAGACAACCATCACATCGGGTGCTTGGCGAATGGTGTTGCTACCTTCCACGGGATACCAAAGCAAATCACCGGCCACAAACACCTGCGGATCGTCACTGAAAATGGTGGCGAGGTTGCTTTGAATGGTTTGGATCCAGTGAAATTGCTGAGTGTTGTCTGCCATCGGCTGGCCGTCACAGTCGGGATATTCGATCAGCTTGGGCTGGACTTTTCCCGGCTCACTGGGGGGAGTTTGAGCAACCATCGGTTTTTCCTCAAGATTGCGATTGGTCTCATTATGCCAATGGCCGATCGGCTGGTTTGGACTGGGGGTATTGAAGGGGCGGAGTTAACTGGTTCAACCTGATCAATTTCTAGATAAAGCTTTTTCAGCGTCCTTTCGGGGCGATCGCGCGTAAAAGGCCCCAAGTCCCTAAAATGAATAGGCATTTTGCAACCTTGGCATTCTGCACCCATCTTTTTCTGTAACCATTACCTCGTCATCACCGCCCCACCGCCATGAGTTTCTGGGCAGATAAAATCGCCGCCGACGCACAGGGTCCACAGATCGTTAACGATTCCAAAACGCCATCGGGGCGTGTTCACGTTGGCTCCTTGCGGGGAGTCGTGATTCACGACACGATCTATCGCGCTCTGAAACAGGCCGGCAAGCCCGTGAAATTCATCTACGGCGTGGATGATTACGACGCGCTGGACACCGTGCCGCGCTATTTGGATCGGGAAAAGTTTGAGCGCTATTTGGGCTGGCCCCTCTGCAATGTGCCCTCGCCCGATGACACCGCGCCGGGCGATCGCGCCAGTGATTACGCCAAGTATTTCATGGGCGAATTTCTGGATGTGTTTGAGTATTTGGGGGTGCGGCCCGAGATTTATTACCTGCGGGACTTGTATCGATCGGGCAAGTTGAATCCCGCGATCGATCGCTTCTTAAAAAACGCCCATTTGGTGCGCGAAGCCTATAAGGAAGTCAGCAAGGCCGATCGCCCCAGCAACTGGTATCCCTTCCAGGTGATTTGCGAACATTGTGGCAAAATCGCCACCACCCAAGTCACCGACTATCAAGACGGCAAGGTATTCTACACCTGCGATCCCAACGCCACGGACTACACCCAAGGTTGTGGCCATTCCGGTTGGGTTTCGCCCTTCGATGGCAACGGCAAACTGCCCTGGAAAGTAGAATGGGTGGCCAAGTGGGAATTGTTGGGCGTGACGATCGAGCTAGCTGGTAAAGACCACTCCCAAAAGGGTGGCTCCCGCGACGTGGCTAATGTCATTTCTCGAAAGGTTTTGGGTCAGCAACCGCCCTTCCACTCGCCCTACGAATTCATTTTGGTCAATGGCACGAAAATGAGTTCTTCCAAGGGAATCGGCTCCAGCGCTCGTGAAATTGCTGATCTGTTGCCACCGCAGTTGTTGCGCTTTTTGATGTTGCGCACACCGCCCCGCACGGCCATCAATTTTGCGCCCAACTACGAAAGTATTACGCGCGTGTTCCGGGATTACGACAATTTGATCGACAAATATCGCCGGGAAACGATCGCCAATGGTGGCCAACCGCCGGAACTGAATGAAGACTGGATGGCACTGTTTTATGCCCAGTTGAATGGGGAAATTCAGCCCTACCAACCCTTTGAATTGAGCACGGCAATTTCTCTGTTGCAAGTGCCCCATTTGGATGTGGAAAAGGAAGTGGCGGCGCGATCGGCTGAACCTTTGAGTGATTACGATTGGCAAATTGCTCGCGAACGGATTTCGGCTGCTCAAAAGTGGCTGAATGACTACGCCGACGAAGAAGAAAAGTTGGTGCTTTATCTGGATACGATTCCGGAGCGGGCGAATCAACTTTCGCCGGAACAAGTCGGCTACGTGGAAGCTTTGCTGAAGACATTGGCAACGGTGGAAAGCTGGGACGGCGAATCCTTACAAACGGCGCTGTTTGCCACAACGCGGGAGCTGGATTTGAAAATGCCGGTGGCCTTTTCGGCGATTTATCTGGCGTTTTTGAACAAGGAACGGGGGCCGAAGGCGGGGCCGCTGCTGTCCTATTTGGATCGGCAACTGGTGCTCGATCGCCTGCAAGCGGTGTTGGATCTGAATCGCGCGGCGGTTTAAGGAACCATTGGAGCGCTGATCCGGGCTGTGATCCTGGGGGGCAAGGGGCTTAAGCCGCTTGTCTACTTACCTTTGGGGCGAGTGGAGATGGGCAAATCGAAGAAACGATCGGCTAAACCAGCGGCAACGGAGGCGATCGCAACGGGGCCGTCGCGTCTGTTGCTGAAGCTGGCCGATCGCCTGTTTGGGGAAGCGGCCGATCGCGCGGCCTTTGTCCACAGCCTCGGCCAAGCCCAGCGGTTTGCGCCCTGTTTGTTGTGGTTGGCCGATCGCCCCGATCCGTTTCCCTTCGCGGCCCTGCCTCCTTTAGCGATGCAGCCGGACTGGGTTGATCGGCTCGATTTGACCGCCGACCAACCGGCTAACCGGCGACCCGGCAAGCATCCCCTGCATGAGGCGGGGGCATTCTATTGTTTGGATTTTTCCTCGGTGTTTGCGGCTTCGGCCCTGCTGGCGATTCCCGATCGGGTCGATCGACTGGTGGATCTGTGCGCCGCGCCAGGGGGCAAAAGTGTCTTTGCTTGGCGGGCGCTGCAACCGTCGCTGTTGGTGGCCAATGAGGCGATCGGCAAACGGATCGGCATGTTGGTCAGCAACCTGAAGCGCTGCGGCCTCAGCCCGGCGATCGCCACCTGTGCCGACCCGGAAACCTTGGCCCAGACGATTCCCGGCTGGGCGGATTTGGTGATTGTGGATGCGCCCTGCTCGGGCCAATCCCTGCTGGCGAAGGGGGAGAAAAATCCCGGTTGTTTCCATCCCCTGACGATCGGGAAAAATGCCAACCGCCAAAAACGAATTTTGGCCAACGCGGCGGCCCTGGTGGCTCCCGGTGGTTGGCTGGCCTACATGACCTGCACCTACGCGATCGAGGAAAACGAAGGGGCCACCCAATGGCTGCTCGATCGCTTTCCCCATCTGGAGCCACAACCCGTTCTGGCCCTGGAGCCTTGGCGATCGATCCACGCAGCCTTTCCCTGCTATCGAATGTTTCCCCAGGAAGGCTTGGGGGCCGGTTCCTTTGTGGTGTTGCTGCGGGATGGGCGAAATGGGCCAGCCAATCCAGAGCCGGCCAATCCAGAGCCAGTCAATCCAGGGCCGGCTAATCCAGGGCGATCAAGCTTATTCGGTGACCACGAAGCCTTGCAGTCCCTAATTCGTTGGCGATCAGACCGATCTAAGCCGATCTAAGCCGATCCAATTAGCAGCAGGGCAATCAGCAACGCATAATGGAGGGCGTTTCGGGCCCAAGCCTTTTTGCTGTTTCACTGTCGGCGTTCCATGCTCGATCGCATTCTTCCGTTGTCTGTTCAGTGGTTTCGCCCGATCGGGCCGATCCTGCTCAGTTTGGGTCTGGGTAGCCTCTCGATCGGCTGCACCAACCAAGTCACCACCTCCCAGCCCGCCGCCCAACCGGGAAGCATCACACTGCCGGACATGGCTCCGGAGGCCCTGTTGCCCAGTCCTTCCGCCACCCCCAACACGATCGCCGGATTACTGAAAACCTGGCCGCGCTACCAATCGCCCCAGGCCGGCTTTTCCGTGGCTTTTCCCGCCAAGCCCCAGGAAGAAACCAGCCGCGTCCCCACCGAAGTGGGCCCGGCGGAAGTGATTATGCTCCGCTACCAAGACCGACCAGCCAAGCGGTTTTATCTGTTTGCTCACAATCGCTTTCCGGTTCCGGCGGGCACGGGGGTGGATGTGGCCAAGGCTCTGGATGCCAGTCGCGACAGCATCGCCAAGGGCATTTCCGCCAAGGTGGTTTCCGAAAAGCCCTTGCAACAAAGTGGTTTTCAGGGGCGCGATCTGGAATTGTCGCGATCGGGCGGTTTTGCGGCCCGGGTGCGAATTTTCTATGCCAACGGAATTTGGTATCGGGCTATTGTGGCGGCCGAAGACGGCAAACTCAAGGTTCCCCAGGTGCAGGCTTTTTTTGACTCAATTCAACTGATGTCGCCTACAGAGCCACGTAAACCTAATGCAGCGCCTGCCCCAAGCAACCCCAGCCCCACCGGCACACCGCGACCCTAAGGGGGTGACGATCGAGCACCAATGCCACAAGTACCAATGCCACAATAGGGATATCAACAGAGATATTGACAGGAGACGTATCGATAGACGTATCGATCGCGGCCGCAAGCCAACGTCAGCAAACGAATCAGCAAACGAATCCGATCCCATTGGTCTAGACGATGCAAACCTGCGCTGGGATGGGTGCATTCAAGGAATCAGCAAAGAATCTGAAACTCCTGGCCTACGATTGTCTTGCTTGTGGCATCTCAGGGAATGATGAATAAGAGCCTTGGTCTTTAGGCGCTTGTAAGCGTCTGTTCCAGGTGTTTTCCGCAAGTTTTCTGCAAATTTCGCGCCCCCTTTCGATCGGTTGTTTATGAAGCGAGCTAGTTGGACAGGAGCCAAATCCCACACCCGCGATCGCGCAGCCCGGGCCATGGCGATCGTGATGTTGGGCAGTTTGGCGACCCCCGGCGGTGGACTGGCGGCCACGGAAACGGTGGCCCAAGCCTTGCTCCAAGCTCAACCGGCCATCAGCGGCCCCAACCGCAGCTCTAGCCAGTCTTCGCCATCCTCCGCATCGATGCCCGTAGCCCAAGCGGCTCCCAATGAATCTCAACCGGCGGATGCTGGGCAAAATTCTGGGCAAAACAATTCGGGTAATCAAGGCAATTCCAATAACGGTTCAAATAATAATTCCGATAGTGATAATTCCAATAGCCAAAATAATCAAAATAATCAGCCTAATAATTCAGGTAACTCAGGCGATACTCAAAAGAATAATCAGAATAATAATCAAGAGCAGCAAAATAAAAAGCCCAAAAAACCCAAAAACGATCAACGGGCCTTCCAGCGCCGAATTGTGTTGTTGGGGGCGGCGGGAATTGGGGGACTTGGTTTGTTGGGGGGCTTGGTTTGGTTTGTTCGCCAAGTTCGGAATAATGAGCATTTTGGTTGGGATGAGGTGGATGCGGAGTCGGATGCGGATTTTGACCCTTTGGCGGATCCAGATTCCGTAGAGGATTTGGAGGCGATCGATCCTTGGGGTGCTCCGTTGGCTCCGGCGGCGCGATCGACTCGGCCCCGGGATATGGGCCCCACGCTCGATGCCCACAGTGCGGCAGCCCACAATGGTCAAAATGCCATGGCGTTGGAAACGGCCGCCCCGATCGAATCTAAGCCAGGATCCAAATCGGAATCCAAATCGGAATCCAAGCCAGAGTCAAAACCCCGTCGCCGGTTGTTTCCCTGGCAAAAACCAACCCCAGCAGCCGATTCCGAACTCTCTGCCGACCCTTCAGAGGTGGCGGCTCCGGTTCCTGCGGAATCCAAAGCGCCTGAACCGGCAACGCATGCGACCTTGCCCAATCCGGCGGCTAATGCTGCTGCGCCGAAAGCCGCCCCCAATGCCGCACCCAACCCGACGGCTCCCTTGCCCAGCCCAACGGCCCTTGCGCCTACTCGGGTGGTGCAACCGAGCCTGATTGAGCGGGCAATTCAAAATCTCCGCAGCGACAACGCGGCCGATCGCCGCAAGGCCATTTGGGAATTGGGACAACGGGGCGACTCTCGGGCCCTGCGCCCCCTGATGGATGTGTTGCTGAATGGGGATTCCAAGCAACGAAGCCTGTCGATCGCGGCTTTAACCTCGATCGGGTCGCGGGTGTTGGAACCCACCCTGGAGGCGATGGCCCTGGCCCTGCGGGACCCAAATCCGGAAGTGCGCACCAATGCGATTCGGGATTTAACGCAGGTTTATGAACAAGTGACTCGCCTCAGCCAAATGATGGGCATGGCGGCCCGCGACCCAGATCAACAGGTGCAACAGACTGCTAGTTGGGCCCTGGGCAAGTTGGAGCAGGTGCGGGCGATCGCGGAAACGGTTCAAACCGGCGGAAGCAGTGCGTTTAATGCTTCATCTTTGACGGAATCGCCTCTGATGGCGGGCATTGCGCTGCTGGACAATGACCAACCGGCGGAAGCGGCTCCCCTGCTGGAGGCGGCGATTCGGCAACATCCTAGCGATCCCGATGCTCATTTGGCTCTGGCGAAGGCCCTGGAGGCCCACGGCGCACAGGCCCAGGCCCTGCAAGCGGCGATCGCGGCGAGAGATCTTTACGCCTATCAAGGCCGTGGCGAAGCGGCTAAGGCAATTGAACAGACTTGGCAAGCAAGGGGGCTTGACCCGGATCAGGCGGCCTATCGGGTGGCCTGGGCTGGGGTGCTGATCCAACAGGAACAGTGGGACGAGGCAACGAAGGAACTGGAGCAGGCGATCGCCCATAATCCTCACGACCCGGAGCCACACCTGGTGCTTGCCCGCCTACGTCGATCTCAACACCGTTCTGCTGAGGCGATCGAGCATCTGAAACAGGCCCGAGATCTTTACTTGGCCTTGGGAGACCAACCGGCGGCCGATCGATTACAAACCCTGATTCAGTCTTCCTGATCAGTTTTCCTGAGAGGATTTGGGTCGGGTTTTGCTCGATTGAATTTGCCTGATTGAATCTATCTAGTTAAATCTGCCCGGTTGAATCTATCTGGTTAAATTTGCTCGATTGAATTTGCCCGATTTAGCTTGCTTGGTTGAATCTATCTGGTTAAATTCGCCCGGTTTAACTTGCCTGATTGAATTTGCCTGATTGAATTTGCCTGATTGAATTTGCCTGATTGAATTTGCCTGATTGAATTTGCCCGGTTGAACCTGTCTGATGCAATCTGCCTAACTCAATCTGCCTAACTCAATCTGCCTAACTCAATCTGATCCGTTTTCAAACGCTTCTGATCCCACATGCTTCTGATCAAGGCGATCGGCTATGGAACCCCTTCTCAAAACATTGGCGCAGTGGCTGCGGATTACGATCGCGCTCTGGGCCGATAACAGCTACTGGATGGCTTGGAATTTATTCTTGGCCATTGTCCCTTTGGGAATTGCCGCTTGGCTCTTTCGACACCGCCCCGCTCGATCGCCCCGATCTCCCCTGTGGTGGGGGCTGGCGATCGTGTTCATTTTGTTCTTACCCAATGCGCCCTATGTCTTGACCGATTTGATTCATCTGGTCAATGACATTCGCTATCGCTACACGTCCCTTTGGGCCACGGTGATGATCGTGATTCCGCAATACGTTCTGTTTGTGGCCGTGGGCTTTGGGGCTTATGTTTGGTCGCTGGTGTGGCTGGATGGATGGCTCCGAGCGATCGGGCGCAGCCGCTGGATTCCGCTCATGGAACAGTTGCTCCATGGCCTGTCGGCGGTGGGGGTGTTTGTGGGTCGGTTTTGGCGCTTCAACAGTTGGGACTTGTTCACCCAGCCCCATACCCTGCTGGAGCGGATGGCCAATGACTTGGCGGCCCATCGTCCGGCCCTGGTGATTGGGTTGACTTGGGGCGTGTTGGCTGGTTTGTATGGGCTGCTGAAACCCTTCGCCATTGGCTATGGTCTCTATCGCCAGCAACAACACCAGCCCGATCGCCCCTCGTCTCCGGGCCAGCTCTGAGCCATTGGTGACCGGGCCCTTTGGCTACAAGGCCATCACAGCGCTGCTGACCAATTGGGACAGCAATTGCAGCGCCAAAATGGCCAGCATGGGCGAAAAATCTAAGCCACCCAGGGGCGGGATGATCGATCGAAACAGGTTCAGGTAAGGATCGGTTAACTGCCCCACTGTGGCAAAGGGCTGGGAGAACCAATCAATGTTCGGAAACCAACTCAGCAGAATCCGAATGAAGATCACCAGCGTATAGATATTGACGAATTGCAGGATGGTGTTGGCCAGCAGGTTGATTGAAGTATCCATGGGCAAGTACCGGAAAAAAATCGCGCCTTCAAAGGCAGCAGCGCAAAAGTGCAACGCACACCATAGGCATCATAGGCGCAAACACCCGTGGCGGGGCGATCGGGATCCTGTCCGGCTCTGAGGAGATAACCGATCGTCCCCAGGAATTGCCCCCAGGAATTTAGAGGGCCCCCCTTGGCAGCGATCGGGATCCAGCCCTTAAGCTGGGAACAGCCCCTCAAGTTGGCCACTCGATCGCATCACCGAGGTGGCGGCAGTTGGTGAAATGGGGCCCCAAGCGGAAACGCGGAGATATGAATGGACGATTGGAGAGATGATTGGGCCGGGAACTGGGCTAAGAATCTTGAACAGTGGTTGACTCCCATCGCTCGGGATTGGGAGCCGATCGCCCGGGAAGTGGAAGCCACGTTGGATGCAGTGATCATCACCATGGCCGAGTCGGTGGAATCAACCGTGACCCAGGTGGATCAATGGCTGACGGATTCGGCCCGGGAACTGGAGCAAACGGCCCTTGACCTTCAGGAGCAAGTGGAAACCCATTTGGCTGAACAGTGGGGAATTGAGGTCGATCGACTATGCCAGGAGGTGGACGGGGCGATCGAACAGTGGGCCACCGAGGTGAACGATTGGTTAGCGCCCCTGTGGTCAGACTGGGCGGAAACCGGTTTTCCGGCCAATCCTTTCACCACCGAAGAACCGGAATCGGAGGGCGATCGGGCAGCGTTGGCCCCGCCGACTCTGAACCAATACGATGCGCTTTACGACCAACTCAACCCCAAAGTGCCGCCGGTTGACCGCCATGCTGCCTGTGTGGGCTGTCGTCACTACCACGGCCGGGTCTACAACGGCACGCTGCTGATCTGTGGGATGTATCCCTTTGGTTGGACGGAGGGCGCTTGTCCCGATTGGGAAGCTTAGGTGTAATTCCAGGACTGGGGTGCAATCCTGACCCGTTTCTAGGGCGATCGCCTCAGATCCGCCGGAACGATCGCCCCATCTAGCTTGGCCCCCGTTAACCGCACCATCAGCCGCCCACCAACGGTCATTTTGGCATTGGTCAAATTGGCTCCTCGGAGGTCAGCCCCACTCAGATCAGCCCCGATCAAGTCCGTGCCGCTCAGGTCGGCCCCGCTCAGGTTCGCCTGCAGCAGATTGGCCCGAAACAACCGGGCCCCGCTCAGGTTGGCCCCGCTCAGGTTCACGCGGTGCATAAATGCATCCGTCAAATCAGCTCCCGCTAGGTCAGCCCCGCTGAGGTTTCGGCTCGCAAAATCCCGTTCCCGCAGGTTAGCCCCGCGCATCTTGGCTCCGCTCAAATCGGCAGCGGGACGAGGCGGCGGTTGATCTTGCCATTGGGGTGGCACGATCGGGGGGCGCGGTCGTCGCGGGGGCGGTTCGGGTGATCGATTGGCGGTCGCTTCTACCGTAGGGTCGCCGGGGGGATGGCTATTAAAGGGCGATCGGCGTGGTGTTTTCCAAGCGAACGGTTCCGGTTCGGGATGGATGCCTTGGCCATGAACCGAACCCGTTGATGGGCCTTGGGCGCTGTATCCATAGGTGCTGTATCCACCGGAGCCATTGGCACTGGCTCCATAGGCCCCCGCCTTGGGGGCTGATTGCCCATTGGCCCCAAATCCTTGAGCAGCGCCGTTATGGTTCGCATGGTTCGCGCCGTGGTTTGTGCTGTGATTCGCACCGTGGCTGGCACTATGGCTAGCCCCTTGGTGATGCACACCGGCATGATACGGGTTTTTGTGGTGATGGGCCGTCGATCGCCCATGGGGTTGGGCGGGGGGGCGTTCCGTTGGGGCCCCGCTGTTGGGTCGCTGCCGAAAATGGGCCCGAAAAAAGCCCCGCGCTTCATTGAGCTGCTTCAGCTTTTCCTGGGCCTTGGCTTTCAAACGGGGGTTGTCGTCTGGGATCCGATCGGGATGCCAAACGAAAGCCAGGTCTTTGTAAGCCTGGTTCACTTCCTCGGCTGAAGCGCCAGGTTCCAATTCCAAAATTTGATAGTAGCGCCGACTGTCGCTAAAGGCCATGTAGCGCAAGCACTTGCCCCAACCATGAGCAAGTGGTGAGTTGTTGCCATTTTAGCCGGGTGGCTGCCATCGCGCGATCTGGGTTTCGCGGCGTTGGGGGATGATGGGCTGTTTTGATCAAAAATTCAACTCAACAATCTTAGGGTTTGTCGTCATTTCCTAAGGATCAGGCGGAAACGATTGATTTTCCATCTCCCAGTCGTCGTAACAAGGGGCTTGAGCATCTTGTCCCCCACGATCCGCTAACGGTGGAATAAGGGTTTCAGGTGATTTGACGACACACCCTAAGATGCTGTATGGGTCGCGATCGCCAATCATGTGGCTCAGGAGTCTGATGGCTCAGGGGCCTGAGGATCATCGCCAGCGCCAGCCACGGCCGCCGGTAGCGCCTGTTCTGAGTTGGCTGCGATCGCCCCTTCGCGGCTCGATCGCAGCCAACGCGGCCCCTGATCCCAATGATCCAGTACATCCTCAACCAACAATGCCTGGAACCAAACTTGGGCCACCACGGTCAGCGGCAACGCCAACACCAGCCCCGTGAACCCAAAAAAGGTCGCAAAAAAGATTTGGGCAATCAGCGTCACGGCCGGTAGCAGGGACACCTGCTTAGACATCACCATCGGCGTGAGCAAATTGGTTTCCAACTGCTGCACAATCACGTACCAACCCAGCACCAACAGGGACTTGAGCGGATCATCCAACAGCGCCACCAACATTGGCGGCAACACGCTCAACACCGGCCCCACATTGGGAATGAACGTCAACAAACCCGCCAAAACCCCGTGGGCCAAGGCCAGCTTCACCCCCATCAAGGCCAACCCCGTGCCGCTGAGGACACCGATGATCGACATGTTCAGCAAAATGCCCAACAGCCAAGCATCGAGAGAATTGCGACAGCGATCGAGAATTGTGATCACCCGCCGCCGATAGAAGGAGGGAAAGAGCTGCACGAAGGCATTGCGATAGGGCAATGGATCGAACAGCATCATCAGGGCCAAGATGGTTACCAACAGCAGGTTGAAGAAGCCGCCCAGGGTGCTGGCAAACAGGGCAAACCCACCCCGAAAGAGCGGATTAATGGCCGGTTGGGCCTGGGTGAGCAAGCTGCGGAAGTCGGGGTTGGGAAGAACCGTTTGTAACCACTGGCCCAAGGGTTGTTGGGAAAGGTTGCTGAACCAGGTATCGAGGCGATCGAGCGCCACGGGAACCAACTCGGTCAGCTCCCGAAACTGAGCCGCAAAGGGGGGCACGACCAACAACATGGCCCCCAAGAAAAAAGCCACCAACAGCCCGATCGCCCCAAAAATTGCCTTTGTTCGATCTTGGAGCAGGTTGCGCCCCCGAAACTGGAGGGTGAGCAGGGCGCGGGCCAACCGGTCGATCGCGACGGCAATGGCGATCGCCCCAAAAATCATCAGCACCAACTGTCGCACAGCCCACAGCACATACAGGGCCGCAATAAAAACCAGTAAGCCTAACCAGCGTCCGAGGGTCATGAACCGAGCGTCCTGTGCGATTTCTTATGCAATTTCCTGTGCAACTGTCTGGGTGATTTGCGGGGTGATTTGCGGGGCAGTTGTTGGTGTGATCTTATGGATGTTGGGGGAATTTACGGGCGATTTACGGGCGATTTACGGGCGATCGGGTTTGCTCTGCTGCCACATCCAACCCGCCAAAATCAGTGATGGCAACAGGATCATGACCCAAGCCACCCAGTCTGGCGGCGTGCTGATCGATCCATAGGCAGTTAGCTTGATGGCCACCGACAGCACCACGGACAAAACCGCGACTTTCAGCACCATGCTCAAGGTTTCTGGGTTGGGCGATCGCATCGAGATTCAGGGTTTCTTCCCTGGGCGGCGGTTTTCGCAAATTCAGGCAGCATCATAGCTCACGGCTTGGGAAGCGACCAACTGCGCGATCGCCCTGTGCGATTCAGTTGCCTTGGCGGTGGGGGCGATCGAACCGCAACCGTTAGGACTGATACAATATCCAAAAAATCCAAATCCAACCCTCAAAACCCGATCTTCAAAATTCAAAGAAATTCAAAAAACTTTCAAAAACTCAATTAGCCCCAAAGATTCCATCCCAAAGATTTCACCCTAAGAATTTCATCCCAAGGCTTTAACTCAAAGAAGCTTTAACCCAAACAACTATCGCCTGACCTTTCCATGACCGCCACTGCCTTTGTGAAACCCGGCCCCGCCTCGCGTTTGGTGAATGGGCTGTTGTCCATCAAACCCCTGGCTAATTTTGCTCGTAGCCGTGCCCGCAAGATGATGATTGAGCGGGCCGAAAGCATGGGCATTCCCTGGCGCAAGACGGCCGCTGAGTTGCAAAGTCGGGATTGGTCGGCGGAACTGGCCCAGGTCAGCAACCCCAATCTCACCTATCCGGACTATTACCTCAATCCTTTCCACGCCTATCCTGAGGGGAATTTGGGCTGGGAGCCGGCCAGCGAGGTGGAAGTGGCGGCCTATTCGGTGCATTCCACCATTTTTGGCGAAAAAACCCCGGAAGGGGACGCAAAATTGCGGACTGCTTATCATGACGTGCTGAAGGCCACGGTGGCGATCGAGCCTCGGGAGATTGTGGACTTGGGATGCAGCGTCGGGATGAGCACCTTTGCCTTGCAGCGAATTTATCCCCAAGCCCAACTGACGGGGGTGGATCTGTCGCCTAATTTCCTGGCGGTGGCCGCCTACAACACTCATCATTCCCCGATGAATCCTGATCGGGCCCAGCCCCGTTGGGTTCATGCGGCAGCGGAAAACACCGGCTTACCGGCTGCGAGCTATGACTTAGTTTCGGCTTGCCTGCTATACCATGAGCTGCCCCAGACGGCGGCGATCGCGATTTTGCAAGAGGCTCGGCGGTTGCTGAAACCCGGCGGCTATCTGGGCATTATGGACATGAACCCCAAATCCCAGATTTATGCCCAAATGCCGCCCTATATCCTGACCCTGCTCAAGAGTACGGAGCCGTTTTTGGATCAGTACTTTGCGCTGGATTTGGGCAAGGTGATCGAGCAAGCGGGCTTTGAGCTGATCACCATCCAATCCACTACGGTGCGTCACCGGGCTTTGGTGGCTCGGGCGCACTAGGGTTGCTGGGCTATCAGGCTCAGGAGTTTGTCCACGGCGTGATCCCAGGTAAGCCGGCTTTGCACCCAAGCGGGGCCGGCCGCCCGGGCGGCCGTTTGCCATTGGGGGCGATCAAGCCAGGTTTCGAGACAATCAACCAAGGCATCGCAATCCGGCTCCCACATCCAAACGGTTTCGGAAACGCCATCCGGGTATTGAACGGGCTTCTCAATCAGTTGGCTGGCGATCGGGAGGGTGAAGGCGGGGTTAGTGAATTCATCGGTGGGCCCCCCTTGGGTGCAAATGACCGGTAACCCACAGCCGATCGCTTCCAACACGGGCAGGTTAAACCCCTCCGCGCGGTAGGGCGACACATAGCCATCGGCCGCTTGATAGAGCTTGGCCATGTCTTGGTAGGACAAAAATTTGTTGAGGTAAATCGTTCGATCGAGCAACCGTTGGGCCCGATCAGCCGGCAACAGCGATCGCACCTGATTCACCCAGGCGGCTCGCCCCCGATCGCTTCCATAAACCGCGTCATTGGCCTTCAAAACCCAGCGCAATTGGGGCGATCGCTCCATCGCTGCCCCCACCGCCAAAATCAACAAATCGCCACCCTTGCGGGGAATCGTGCCCCCCACGTTCAGCAGGACTTGGCAACCCTCCCAACCCCAGGCCCGTCGCAGATTCGCCCGATCGACCGCTGCCAAGGGATGATAAATCTGGGGATCGACCCCATGGGGCAACACCACGACCCGATCGGGCGCTGCACCGCTGTGGATTAGCCCTTGTCGCGACCAAGCCGAAGGGGTGAGCACCACGGCTCCCCGATCGCCCCCGGCCGCCGCCCACTTGCCCGTTTTTTGGGCGCACCCCATCCATTGCCAATATTCATGGTGCAGCTTGCCAAATTCCGCCGTGGCAAACACAAACGATCGACGGGCGATCGGGTCTGGCTCCAATCGATAGGGCGAATCGATCCGCAACAGTCCATCCACCGGGTCGCCATCGGGGGCCGGAATTTGGGCCAATCGACGCGATCGCTCCGGATCCAATTGCCCCGCGATCGGCTGCCAACCATGAGCCAACGGTTGCTCGCGATGAAACAGTTGCAGCCCCGATCGCTCCAGCAGCGCCAAACATTGGAACTGATTCACCGTTGTGTAGGAGTGGGGAGCCGACAGCCAACCTTCTACTAAAAACCGCATTGCCGATCTGCTCGCCACCACAACGCCATCAGTCCCCACTTTCGCTTGTTAAGATTAGGCCGAAACAAGAATGGACTCAACATCCTGTTGGCCACAGTCCTCAATTAATCCTTCTGAATTGATCTTGCTGAATGACTTTTAACCACCACTCGGCCAACAACAATCATCACATCCATTCATCGCAGGCCAAAATCATGAATGAAGAGCTAGTCACACCTGATAATGCTTCAAAAGCCCTGTTGCAATCCATCTTTGATGAAGCGCTGATGGATGTTTCGATCGATGACGATGGCGACATTCTGATTCAGGAAGAAATCAAGTGCTATGTGTTCCTGAGCGAGAACAAGGATCGGGTGCGATTGCTGACTCTTTTTGGCATTGCGGAAACGGCCACCCGCGCCCAATGTTTGGAGTGCGTGAATGCCATTAACAGTGAATATATTATGGTCAAGGCCTATATTGCTTCCGAAAAAACCTTGGCCATGGAATATGACATTTATCTCAAAGGCGGCGTTCCTAAAAAGACAATTGCCCTGACGGTCAAGCGTTTTTGCACCATTCCCCGCCGGGCTGTGAATGAAGAATATGCCCGTGATGTGGTTGAGTAGCTGAGTGGTTGCTTAGTCGTCACAACGATCGTTGCGCCCGGCTCGCAGGGAACCCAGCAAGGTTTCCACATAAACACAGCTTCGATCGGTCAAATCAGGACGGCCCGCCATCTGGAAGGTAATGCGATTCCCAGCATTGTCGTCATTGCCTTTGTATTCCGCGCCGTCCTGAGAAGAAGCTAGCCAGCCGCGACCATTAAACTGCACCACATAACTCCCGCTGTCGCGAGTGAAGTCTGATTTCCCGCCGTCGATCGCGGCATAGGTCGATGCTTCGGCTCCCAGGGGCCGCCAAACGGCTTTGCTGCATTTTGCCCCCACGGCGGGATGCACAGAATATTGAATGGCACGCTTGTCCTCTGGGTTGGTGCGAAAACAGGCTTCCCAGGGTCGTCGTTGCTGTCTGGCTTTGGATTGGGCCGATCGCAGGGCCCGAAACGCATCGTCTTGGGCGGCTCCGAGCCGTTGGCCATCCACCATCGACAGCCAAACGGGCGCGCTAATGGCCATCAGAATGGTCACCATCAACAACACCACCAACAGTTCCAGCAAGGTAAAGCCCGATCGGGCGGTTGGTTGCGGGGTTGCCTGGCGATGGCGCAGGGTTTGGGTCAACAGCCAATGGATTGTTTGGCTTCGAGATTGGCTCCGAGATTGACTCAGAAATTGCAATAAGCGATCGGGACGGGGAAAACGGCGAGAGGCAATCATAGGAAACCTCGGGTTCGGGGAAGGGCAACAAACAGCAGAACAAGAAGCAGAAACCCACTGGGCGCTAAGGTTCGGTGTCGCGCCGCTGGTAATGCAAGAACACTTCTTGGCCTTGGGCTTCGGCACTGACCAAATTGAGCCACTGGGCCCCGTGAAGCGGCAAACCCACACCATCCATGGGCGTGGGGGCGGCGGCTCCACCCACCAACAGGGGGCAAACCGTCAGCCACAGGTGATCGATCGCTCTCATTGACAACAGGGAGCCGACCAAGTTCCCACCACCCAAGACGGCGAGCTGTTGGATTCCTTCCTGGGCCAGTTGGGCGAGAATTTCGGGCCATTGAAAATCCCGATCGCCCAACGGGCCGAGCAAGATTCGATCGAATCCATTGGTTGCTTTTGAGTGGGGGAATGGATCCTCGGAATCTCCTGAGGCAGACCAGCGATCGAGCCATTGCCGAGATCCGGCTTCCGTGGTCAACAGCCATCGGGGCACGGCCTGACGAAAGAAGCCATAGCCAGGGTCGATCGCCCCGGAGGCAGAACAGATAATTTGGGTGGGTTGCGGAGGTTTGCCCTGGTCAATCCGTTCCTGAATGAGTTCTGGACTCAGAACCGGCATGGCCAACCCTTCCGAGCGGAGGGTTCCGGCTCCCATCAACACCGCATCGGCTTGGGCCACTTGTTTTTCCAAATGCGCGCGATCGGCCGGACTGCCAAAGCGTCCCGGCGACCCATGCGCATCGCTGATTTTGCCGTCAGCGGTGATGGCAAATACCACCGTAATTTGGGGTCGATCGTTCACCCGCGTTCACCCAATGCCACAAAACAACCAATGCCACAGGACAGCTGCGATCAGGACAGCCGCGATCGGGAGCCTGTCTGCAAGCCTGTCTTCAGACCCTCATCGGCCACCGGGGCTTCGGGGCTGGCCCCTTTGAAGTGGAATTGAGGGGGCTGAGTCAGATCTCGCTGATCAGATTTCGCTGATCAGATCTCTGTAGATCTCTCAGATCGGTCAGATCTCTAGGTACACCTTGCCCAAAATTACCCCGATCGGGATCAGATTGAGGGAAATTCTCCCGGCGATCGCCCCCATGGCTATCCTAGAGCGATCGGAACTGGTGGGTTTGGGTGTCGTAACAGCGCGATCGGGGTTTTTCGGGAATTTCCAACTCTTTCATGGCCCAATCTTGGCGCGTAATATCCAAATTGGGATTGAAGTAGGGATCAGTTGCTTGAATAATCGATTTCCAGCGTTTAAAAAACTTGGCGGAATCTTCCGGGTGTGGATCTCCTTCAAAGGTTTTGCCCCGCGTATAGGATTCGTGGTGAACCAAGGTGGCATCGGCGCAAAAAACCGCACGATAACCCGCTTCTCGGGCCCGCAAACACAGATCCACATCCCCAAAACCAACGGCCAAAGACTCGTCATAGCCGCCAATTTTGGCGAAGGTATCGGCCCGCATCAGCAAACAAGCGGCCGTGACCGAGGACATTTCGCGACAGGAAATCAGAGCGCCAATATAGCCCGGCTCTGCCTCTCCAGAGGGCAAGGAATCCCGCATGAATTTGCCGAAATGTTCCGCCATCCCATGCATTCCCACACAAACGCCCGCATGTTGGATGTAGCAGCGATCGGGATAAAGCAACTTAGCACCCACGATGCCAATGTCTGGTTTTTGGGCAAATTCTGCCATTCGCTCCAACCACCCATCCTCGATCGCTTCAATATCGTTATTGCAAAAGAGATAGTGGGTAAAATGCCCGGGCGGCAACTGGGCAACAGCCCAATTATTAATCGCTGAAAAATTAAAAGGGCCAGAATAATTTAAAACGCGATGTTGATCCTTAAGGGATCGAAAATAGCGAATGGATTTGGGATCATTGGAATCGTGATCGATCAAAACAATTTCGTAGGCGACCTGATGCACGGTTTTGGCAATGCTATCAATGCATTGTTTAACCAACTCTCCGCAATTTTTGGTCGGAATCACGATCGCGATGCGGATGGGGCCCTGGAGGGGATAGCGTACTCGGAAATAATTAAACCGAAATCCTGTTTGCACTTCACCCGGATCGCCCGATCGATCTAAATGTTCGCTTAAAACAGCCCGCGAAATCTCCAACACATCCGATCGGCGTTGATTGCCGGTGCTGGTCAGGTGTTGTCGCCACAGGTAAAGAATTTCGGGGATGTGACTAATTCGTTTGGCCCGCTCACAGGCCCGCAAAATGAGGTCATAGTCCTGGGAAACGGTCAAAAATTCCCGAAACCCGCCAATTTCCTGCAACAGAGACCGCCGGAACCCCACCAAATGCACAATGTAGGGGTGCGATCGCAGCAACTCCAGCGAAAAGGCCGGCCGAAAAGCAAACTCGATCGGCTCGCCTTCGGGAGTCACCAGCACTTCATCGGAATAAAACAAGTCTGGATCATCGGCCAAGATGGTTTCCGCCACCCGCAGCAGGGCATGTTCCGGCAGTTGATCATCGTGATCCATCAGCACCACAAAATCGCTGGTGGCCAAGGCCAAGGCCGAATTGGAGGCGGCGGAAATTCCCCCATTGTGATCGCGGTAGGTCACTTTGATTCGGGAATCCTCGGCCGCGAGTCGATCGAGCGTGGCCTTCACCTGGGAATCGGGCGATCGATCATCGGCAATGCACAGCTCCCAATGGGGATAAATTTGGGCCCGCACAGACTCGATCGCTTCCGTCAGCCAACGCTCTGGCGTGTTGTAAACGGGCATGATGATCGAGATTTGGGGCGGATTTTCCAGGGCCGCCGCTCGATCGGCAAATCGTCGTCGATTCTCGGGCGACAGACCCCGGCGATATTGATCCCAAGCGGCTAGTTGGGCCCGTTCTCCCAACAGTCGCCGCCGGAGTTTGGTGCGCAATTTTTGGGCGATCGCCCCCAGGCCGCCTCGTTGCCACAACCGCCAAGCTCGTCCGGGCCAACTGGCCAACCGCGCAATCGCCATACCTGTTGATTAGCCCTATGCCGTGAGCAGTATATCGCTTCAGGGCCCGCCCAGAATCATGCCCCGAGGATTCACCATCCTCGCCTTGCAGTGTTTCTGAATTAACGCCCCACTTCCTTGAGTTCTCGGCCAAAGGGCAGCAGCGCCATCACCAACAGCTTGAAATGTTGTTTAGCAAAGGGCAAACCAATGATTGTGATCGCCAAAATCACGCCATGGATCAGATGTGAAAGGGCGATCGCCCAACCAAAGAAAAACACCCAAATCACATTCAAAATCACCCGCAAAGGGCTATCGGCATTTTCCACCGCCACCACTTCTTTACCGAAGGGAGTCATGGTTGCCAAACCAACCTTAACCTGTTGAAGACCAAAGGGAATTCCCACGATCGTTAAACACATGCTGAGACCGCCGATGATGTAGCCCAGCCCACTGATGAGGCCACCGAAAATCAGCCAAATGATGTTACCTAATAAGCTCATAGTTCCAAATGTCTAAATCTTTGGTGTATCGAGGGTGTCCATGAAAGGCTACGGCATAGCCACCCACAACGAGATAGCGAACTTGGTTAGCGTTTAAGCACTCGATAAACTCTCTGAAATCGGGGTTCAAAACCATAGGCCCATTGATGATATTCGCGGCGAATTTCTTCGAGGGCGGCCAAACGGGCCTCGGCGGGTTGACTGCGCCAATAGGCTAGGTCGCTTGCTTTGGCTGCCTGATCATCTTTCATGTTGAGAATGCGGCAGCTCATCACCATTTTACGAACCATTTTGGACTCCTCTTTGGACTCCTGATTGAGCAAAATTGTCCCAATGGCCCCAGGATAGCGAAATTTCAGCGATTGCCTACTCCAAAAACAGCAGACGACGCAGCAGTTGTTCCAGTTCGTTGGCCGTGCGATCGATGCCGAGGGTTTCAACGGTGGCTCGTCCCGTTTGGGCTAGGTTCACCCGCGAAACTGCGTCGGTGGTCAGTTGCAGCAGGGTTTGGGCGATCGACTCGGCCACGGGCAACACCGTGCCGTAGTGAATCCCGGCGGACAGGGTGGGATGCAGGGGCAAATCTTCGCCCACCAGCAGAGCCGCACAACCGCAGCCGATCGCTTGCAGGGTGGGGAGGGCGCTGTTGGCGGCTGAGGGGGCCAAGTGCAGTTGAGCCGTTTGCAACGCGGCGGCCAAGGTGGATCGATCGGGCCAGCCCAGTTCCTCGCAAGCAAAGGGCAGTGGCTCCGGCGCGTGGGAACCATAGCGGCGAATTTGGAGATCCGGTTGCTGGGTGGCCAGGAGGCTTAACCCGGCAATGATGGCCGATCGCTGGTCGGCATCGGCGGCGCGATCGTCTAACCAAAGGATCGATCGGGCGGGGCCGCTGTGGCGCACCCAATTGGGCGTGGCGGGCAAAAAGTCCGCCGTTAATCCGCCTTCTAGCCACAGGGGCGGCACTCGCAGGGCCCGGGCCGTTTCCCAGCGATCGGCGAGGGCCTGGCCGAGGGCGATCGGCCGCAACGGCAACCCACAGGAACCGAGGGCCGTTTCGCGCTCAATGGTGCCTGGGGCTTCGCAATCCACTTCCCAGTTTTGAACCAAACGCACCCGCAGCCGCACGTTGGCCCAATCGGCCACCGCACAGGCCGATCGCCAATCGGTGGCCAGGGCCACATCCAAGGCCGGCAGACCCGTGCGGCCTTCCAACACCTGCACACCGCTGCCTTGCAACTGGGTTTCCCAAGCACGACAGGCCTGATGGACTTGGCCGCTGCTGCTGGCTCCGAAGGGTTGCACCACGAGCCGCACCTCATGGCCTTGGGCATCCAGGGCCCGGGCCAGGGCGGCGATTCGATCGACCTCCACGCTGTCGCTGGCTGCGAGGGAGACCACCATGGCCACGGTCAGCGCACTGGGTTCTGGGATCGATCGGGCTAACAGGTGATGCCAGCCGGCCCAGGTTTCTCCCAAGGCGGCGCGGGTGAGGTAGCGCTGGCGGGCCGCTTGGTTGGCCGCTTGCCCCATGCGATCGCGCAAATCTTGATCCTCAATCAACTGGCCCAAGGTGGCGATCCAGTCTTCCGAATCACCACAAAGGAACCCCGTGACTCCCGGTTGAATGGCTTCCGCATAGGTTCCCCAATGGGAGGCCACCGTGGGCACGGCCAACAGGGCCGCCTCAAAATATTTCAGCTCGCTCTTACCGGCGGTGAATTCCCGATCACGCTCTAGGGGAGCCAAGTTAATATCCAAACGGGCATAAACTTCCGGCAGTTTTTCCCAGGGCAAAATCGGCAACCGCTCCAGTCGATCGCCCCAGGTTGCCGCGAAGTCCGCCGATAGTTCCAAATGCCCCACCACCAACAGTCGCGCTTGGGGATAGCGGGTGGCAATGACCTGCAAGGCGGCCTCACATTCCGCAAAGTCCCGCTGGTGGGTTTTAGTGCCGCTGAGATAGCCCAGGCGCACCACGGAGCGATCGCGCTCATCGGTGCTGGCGGCCAGGGTTTCGGCCGCTTGCCGTTCCATTTCGGCGCTGGCTCGGTTGGGCAACAGCGCCACGGGAGTGCCGGGGAAGCGCTGCTCGATCGACCGTTTCAGGTTGGCGGTGCTGGTGCTGACCCCATCCACCCGGGCGATCGCCCGTTGGTATTGGCGCATCATCTCCTTGTAAACCTGCCGCAGTTCTTCTTCGCCGCTGTTGGCATCTTCCAACTGGTAGAGCAGATCCGGATCAAAGACCAAATCATCGGTTTCAAACACAAACCGCACGCCCTGTTTTCGCCCTTCCTCGATCGCTGACTCCAGGTTGGGATGGAAGGTGGGCCGGTGCATCACCACCACTCGGTATTGATCCAATAGTTCCCGGTAAGGATATTGGGCAATGTCGTAGACCTCAACGCTGTAGCCCAAATAGCGCAGGGCTTCCGCCTGGTGCAGGCAACGGTAGCGATAGGGCGCACCACCGCAGCCGCTGATGAAGGCAAACATCCCGATCGGGCGATCGTCCGCCGTTTGCACCTTCACCGGAGCCGCCAAGCGCCCTTCGCGCACCCCCACCAATAGAAAATGCTCAAAGGCGCTGCGATATTGCCCCAGTTCCACCGCCAAGGCCGCGTCGCCGTAGGTTTGCAAATAAAATTCGCTGTCAAAGTTGGGATTGGGATTTAGCCCCTCCGCCATTCCCACTTCAAGGAAATGCTCGATCGCGCTGTTGAAGTCCTTGGCCGCCAATCGCGCTTTCACCTGGGGGTAAGTTTCCAGGTAGTAGCGGGTTTTGAAGAGGGGGCTGGGGTCGCGCCCTTCCGTCGCCCCGTTGGCCACAAAGTGGGCAAAGGCCTGGCTGTAGGTGGCATTGGGCAGACAGTTCGCCACATCCGGCTGGGTTTCCAGATAGTAGGCCGCATCAAACAGCCGCAAGAGAGCGTGGGGCTTGCGCAAGTCCAGGCTGGGCAGCTCTCGCTTAATAGCCTCATAGATCGCAGACTGTTGGGCCGCCGGATCGGGGGCGATCGCCAGTTCCGGAGGAATTTGCGACAGGGCCACCAGCGTGCGCGCAAACAGCTCTGGATCAAAGTGATCGGCCGCTGGCGGCCGCAGTTTGTATTTCAGCTTGATCCAAAAATTCCGCAGGGCCCAAAACTTGCTGCTGCGAATGATGTCTAACAGGCGACGGGTTTCCTCAAGGCGCGATCGCAGCTCCCGAAACTGATCTTGAGCGGCGGCGATTTGGGCCTTGGCGTGATCCCGCAGTTCGTTGGCCCGGGCGATCGCCTGGCGACCGTGCTTCACTTCCAACTCCGCCAGTTCCAATTCCTCGTGGAGGTCGGCGATTTGATCCCGCAGGCTTGCTAGGTCTTGATTGGCCGCTTGCAGCAGGTCTTCTGTGCATTGCAGCCGGCTGTCATAGGTTCCAATCAGGGCTTGGTACTGATCTACTCGCAATCGCCCCTCGATCGCCCCCTGTTCGGCGGTTAGGACTCGGGCCTGATAGCGACTGAGATCCGCGCGGGTTTGCTCCAGTTGAAATTGGCTTTGGGCCAAGGCCGGTTGCAGTTGGGCCAGTTGTCGTTGCAGTTGCCGAAACTGCCCTTGGCGATCGCGGGTCTGTTCAGCCAAGGCCCAATCCTGCAACCAGGTGAGGGCATCGGTGGGCGCGCTGGGGTCGATCGGCAATTGCGGGTGCGGAGCCAGGGCCCGGGCGTTGAGCTGCTGATAAAGGGCGGTGGCCGTGGGATAAAAATGCTGGAAAAGGGCTTGGCGTTCATCGGCGATCGCCTCCCAGTCTGGCAAAATCAGGGTTTCGGGGCCCCATTCCACCGCTCCGGCCGCCAAGTCCACCAAAATGGCGCGATCGCCCAATTGCTCAAGGGCCACCAACAGCGCCTCGTGGTAGGTTTGCCAAACCCGCAGGGCCCATTCTGGATCTTCGAGGGCCCGATCGCCCGCCACCCGAAACAGGGCCGAAACGCCCACCCAAGGAGCACAGGACACCAACACAAACCGAGCGGTGGGGAACTGGGTTTGCCAATCACTCAAAAACAAGGTGGCCAAAGCGTCCGCCACCACCACCGGGCCCGTGGGCCAGCGGCGACAAAGCTGTCCCAATCGATCGATCCAAAGGGCCGAAACCGGCTCCGGCTGCCGCGTCACCCAACCGGACTCTTGGAAACCTTGGGCCCGCAATACGGCCTGATGCCAGGGTTCCACGGAAACCGGTCGCCAGCCCAACTCTTCGAGGGCCGCCGCCACCCGATCGCATCCCACCGGCAACAGTCCAGCAACGATCGCAATAGTCGGCTCAGTCATAGGAGGGGGTTGCAAGATCGACAACGGGTGCGTGGCAATGGGCGTGCATCTGGGAACCGGTGGGGTTCTCAGGAAAAATACCACACCGGCCCGGCCCTCCAATGGCTGGCCCTCCGAATGCCCAGCTCGCCCGCCAATGGCCATCGCATTCCTTGGCCAGTGTTGGCCATTGGACGATCGCCCGCCGGTCGCTATCCTGTCTGTGTGTTGCCTGTGCCCCGAGCAACTATCGTTCCTGCGCCTTCTGCCCTTGCCCTCCGCTGTTTACCCCTTGCCATGACCGCCATCGATCGCACCTTTTGGACGGATGTTTTAACCTTCACCACCGACCTGGCCCAGCGCACGGGTCAGCAACTGCTGAAGGACTTTGCGGGCGATCGAGCCACCACCGAAAAAGACGACGGAACTTTGCTGACCCAATCGGACACCTGGGCCGATGCCACCCTGCGCCAGGCGATCGCCGATCGATTTCCCGATCACGGCTTGCTCAGCGAAGAGGGCAACCATGATTTGCCCGATCAGGATTGGTGTTGGATCATTGACCCGATCGATGGAACCACGAATTTCAGCCACGGCATCCCTGTTTGGGGCATTTCGATCGGGCTGCTCTATCGCGGCTGGCCCGTCTTTGGCTATTTGTACTATCCCCCTACCCAAGAAGCTTGTTATGGCTTTTGGCCCGGTGAAACGGGATTGGATCTCGAACCAGGAGCCTTTCTCAATGGCCGCCCGATCCGAACCACCAGCGCCGACCCGGGCCCCAACCAAACCTTTAGTTTTTGCACCCGCAGCATTGAGCGGGCCCCACGCCCCTTCTGTTGCAAAATCCGGGCGATCGGGTCGGCTAGCTACAACTTGCTCACCGTTGCCACCGGCAGCATGGTGGGAGCCTACGAGCTAACGCCCAAAGCCTGGGATATTGCCGCCGTTTGGCCCATCCTGCAAGCGGCCGGAGCCACCTGGATTTCCCTGGAAGCCTATCCACCCTTTCCGCTCACCCCTGGCGACAGTTATGGCAAACGTTCTAATGCCTGTCTGGTGGTAGCTCGGGCTGATTTGGGCGATTTTTTCCGCCGGGCGATCGGGATTTAGGGGCCTCTGATTTGGCGGCGGTTGGGGGCAGTTGGGTCATGAGATCCCCAGGCCTTCGATCTCCGATCCCCAAGTTTTAGATTCCCTGGGAATCTAAAATAAAAATTCCCATAATCTGCAAAACCCCTCCCCAAAACTTTCCTGCACGAACCCAAGGCCCGGAAGCTGGGCGGCTACCCGCACAAAATTCAGTGGACAACCAGGCTCGGAATCCTTATATTGGGATGTTGTCTAGATTGCGACGGTGTTCTTAGGAGGTCATTATTCCCGAGCAACTTACCCTAACCGTCAGCTTACGAGGCACGCGCGAAGTTAAGGGAGATTGTCAACTGTTCCGCCTCACAGGGCTGCTCGATGCATTTTCGGAACCCACGTTCCGCAAAAAGCTGGGGCAGTATGTTGAAGACGGCCCGCCCCATGTGGTGCTGGATCTAGCGCATATCGATTTTGTAGATAGTTCTGGGCTAGGCGCTCTGGTGCAACTGGCGAAAAAGGCCCAGAGTGCAGGTGGTAGTTTCCAGATTGTGACGAATCCCCGCGTCACCCAGACCGTTAAACTCGTGCGTCTCGAAAGCTTCCTATCGCTCCAGGATTCGGTTGAAGTGGCGATTAAGCGCGTTTCTGAATCGAATCAAGGCTAAGATTGGCTGTGGAGTTACAACCGGCGATCGCGACGGATTCTCCGAGTGTCGAAGCAGGCTGGCTAGCCGCCGCGGCCTTGCGATCGCCCCTCCCCCTCAGTTCGTCAATTCCCGCAGCCGAAATTCAACGTCTGTCGCCGGCTGCTTTGGCCTATTTAGGCGACTCCGTTTACGAACTTTATATCCGCTGCTATTACCTCTTGCCGCAATCACGCACCCGAACCTATCACGATCGCGTGGTTGCTCAAGTTCGCGCTGAAACCCAAGCCCGCCACCTAGAGGCGCTGCTGCCCCACCTGACCGAGGCTGAACGTGAGATAGTTCGGCGCGGTCGCAATGCCACTGATAAGCGTCCGAAACGGCTCGCGGGTGGAATATACCAGGCCGCCACGGCCTTCGAAACCTTGGTGGGTTATCTCTACCTAACCCAGCCGTCCCGACTGACCGAGTTGTTGGCCCGGTTGGATTTGTCGCCGTCTGTTTCCTCTCATGCGACTTTAGATCGCAACTCTTCATCATGACTGATTTTTCGTATCGTAAGGGTCGTACCGGCAATTCAGCAGGCCAAGCCGGTCAATCCAGCAAGTTTGAGCGTCCGGGGAAACCGGTTAAGGGCGGACAGTTTCAGGGCAAGGGACGGTATCAAGGTTCCCAAGGGGGAGAAGGCTCGAAGGGGCGTTACGAGGGACGGCGCGATCGCGCGGATGATTTTGGGTTCTCCGGGGAAGACCGGGAACGCCGCAACTATGACGGGGGCGAGCGCCGGGACTTCGGCAAAGACCGGGACTTTGGCAAGGAAAAGAAGGACTACGGTGGCCAGCGATCGGGCTATGGCTCCCAAGGTCGATCAGGCTATGGTTCCCAGGGGCGATCGGGCTATGGCTCTCAGGGATCGCAGGGATCCCAGGATCGACCACAAGGATCGCGGGGCTATGGCTCCGGCCAGCGTGACGGCGAGTCCCGGGACTTTGGCGGTAAATCTTTTGGCCGCAAGCCTTTTGGTGGCGGTCAGGGCGGCCAGTCCTTTGAGCGCCGTGGCCGGGATGGTGATCGACCGAACCGTGGGGGCGATCGACCCTTTAGCCCCCGGGGCGATTGGAGCCGGGAAGAGAACCGGGACACGCGCGGTGGCGAGGGTTCAGACTTCCGGGGCAAGAAATTTGGCAAGGGTCAAGGCAAGTTCAGTCGGCCCTTTGGCGATCGACCCGATCGTCCTGACCGGCCGGAGCGGAACCGGGATGAGCGTCGGGATGGTGACTATGGTTCGCCCCGGGGCGATCGTGGTGAACGGAGCGATCGGTCTCCTCGGTTCGATCGCGGGGGCGATCGCCCGGCCTTCAGTCGTCGTCCCGAAGGGGGCAAGTTTGGCGGCCGCCGGGATGGGTTCCGCGAGCAACACCGGGACGGCCAAGGCGGCCAAGGCCGGGACTTCGGCGGGCGCGATCGCGCTGCCCATACCTTTGATGGCAATGCCCAAAATGGCAACCCAACCACGGGCGAAGCCGAAACCAACAATGACATCATCTACGGCCGTCATTCGGTGTTGGCAGCCCTAGAGAGCGAGCGCACCCTGCACAAACTCTGGATCGTGCCCCAGTTGCGCTACGATTCCCGGTTTATGGGGCTGCTGCAAACGGCTAAGACCAACGGCACAATCATCGATGAAGCCACCTACAGCCAACTGGCGCGGCTGACGGATGGGGGCAATCACCAAGGTGTGGCAGCCCAGGCGGCGGCCTACGATTACTTGGACTTGGCGGATGTGATTGAAAAGGCCAAGGCGGCCACCGATCGCGCCGTGTTGGTAGCAGTGGATGGGGTGACGGATCCGCACAATTTGGGGGCGATCGCCCGCAGTGCCGAAGCCTTGGGCGCAAAGGGCATCATCATTCCCCAACGGCGGGCCGTGGGCGTGACTTCCACGGTGGTGAAGGTGGCAGCAGGCGCGATCGAGCACCTGAACATTGCGCGGGTGGGCAACTTGGTTCAAGCCCTGGAAACCCTGAAGGCTGCTGGCTTTTGGATCCACGGTTTGGCCGCTGAGGGCAGCGAACCGATCGACAAGGTAGACCTCACGGGCCCGCTCGTGCTGGTGATTGGCGCAGAGGGGGATGGCCTGAGCCTGTTGGTGCAAAAAACCTGCGATGTGTTGATGTCCATTCCCATGAGTGGCCACACGCCCAGCCTGAATGCTTCGGTGGCGGCGGGTATGGCGCTCTATGAAATGAGCCGTCAGCGTCGCCATCAGTCCTTGGATTTGCGAAATTCCTAAGGCTCGGTTGCTTCGGTTGATCGCATCTTGGGTAATCCATGCTCCGGCGAGCGCGATCTGAGGGATCAATGCGATCGATCGTGCCCTGATTTTGCCTCCCAGCGGTCCATTTGCTAGGCTGTCCGGAGACTTAGCCGCCACCGAACCTCCAAGGGGCCGGGAACGGTTAAGCCCCGGGGTTACCTCGTGCCTCCGGTGCGAGTTGATGAAAACCCCGGCCATGGCCTGAGTTTGGAGGTGGTGCGTGTCTCAATTGCCGGATGGGCCCTTGCCTGAGGATCGATCGCGATCGGCCCGAGAGACCAATGATGAATGGATTGCGGTCTTAGTGGCCCTGCTAATCTTTGGGGGATTGTTCTGGTGGTTTGCCAGTCGTCAATCGGTCCCAGCGGGTTGGCAGGGCTTGCTGCGATCGCGCCCCGTTGCCCCTGAAGCGCCTAAGGGCACAGGCAAAGAACCCACGAGGGCGATCGCCCCTTCGCCCCAACCCGACGCGCCCGCCAAGGCCCCAGCAGCCTCCCCCACGGCTCCCCCGGTGGCTGGCCAAACCCTGGCCCCGGCTGCTCCTGC
This sequence comes from Limnothrix redekei LRLZ20PSL1, assembly GCF_043235035.1. NCBI lineage: Bacteria > Bacillati > Cyanobacteriota > Cyanophyceae > Pseudanabaenales > Pseudanabaenaceae > Limnothrix > Limnothrix redekei. The sequence goes on from NZ_JAZAQF010000049.1 coordinate 127,365, forward strand.
GCCCATCCCCGCCGCTCCGGCCCAGCCGATCGCCCCTGCGCCATCTGTTGCCCCAGCCATTGCGCCAGCCGCCTCGGAGCCAATGGCCGCGCCCTTTAAGGATGTGGACGGGCAACATTGGGCCTATCCCTTTATTGAAAAACTGCGGAAAGACAAAATTATTGCCGGGTTTGAGGATGGTTCCTTCAAGCCCGATCAACCGGTGACCCGGGCCGAACTGGCGGCCATTTTGCGAGATGCCTGGGCGGGGCCCACGGTGCGATCGCCCCTGCCCTTCCCGGATTTGGCTGCCGACCATTGGGCAAAATCCGCTGTCGATCGAACCGTTGTGTTGGGGTTAATGCGCGGTTATCCCAATGGACAATTTGCCCCCGACCAACCCATTTCTCGTCTTGAACTCTATATCACCCTCGCCTCTGGGCTGAATTTGCCGTTGCCGGAACCGCCCGATCGCCAACGGCAACTGGAGCGTTACAGCGACGGCTTGGCCCTGGCCCGCTGGGCCCAGCCCAAGGTGGCCGCCGCCAGCCAAAACAACCTGGTTACTTACTACCCCTTGCGCGATCGCCTGGATGCCCAGCGGCCAGCAACCCGCGCGGATGTGGCCGTGGCGCTCTATCAAGCCTTGGTTTGGCAAAAACGCCAAGCCCCGATCGCCTCGCCCTATCTGTCGCCCCAACCCTAGGGAGGCGATCGGGCAGTTTGTTCAGGGCAAAATCACCCCCCCAGCGGATTTCCGATGAATGCGGTACGGGTTCCCGGTGTGGATGCTGCCTAGGGCGATCGCGCTAGGTTGGGAGCCAAATAGGCTGATCAACAGCCACTCTTCAGTATTCCGCACCGCAACCAGCCCAGAGGGAGGGGCGATCGCCGTGAATCGATCGGCTAGGCAATCTCGATTATCGCAAGCCCGTTTCCAACTACGGCCCGGCGTTCCCACCCTCGGGGCGATCGCCCTGCTGTTGCCCTTGGTGGGTTGTGGATTCAGCTTCAAAGCCGACATCCAAAACGGCAACTTGGTGGTTAACAGCGGCTACGAAATTTCCGAAACCCTGCTAAACCAAAGCCCCATCAGCTTCAAAGGCGATCCCGCTTCCTTTGTGGAAACCATTGATCGCTTTGAAATTCAAGAGGGACAGGTGCGCGCCTTTGGCAAATTCGTTTGTCCCGACAAGCGCCTAGAACCGGGTAGCCTCGATTTTGTGCTGCAAGCCAGCTCCCAGCAACTGCTTGAAGCCAAAATTGCCCGTGTGGATTCTCCCTGCATCACCTTGGCTGACCCCCGAATCATCACCGTGAATCAGCTTTTGGCGGATAGTTTTCAGCGCCTGGCCGCCGGAACCCGAGAAATTGAAGTGACCCAAGTGAAGGTGGGTGACCAAAAAATCGCGATCGACTTCCAATGGGTCACACCGCTGGAGTCGCCTAGCCCCGCCGCCAGCCCCGCTGCGCCCGATCGCCCCGCCAATTCACCATCCACCCCCAACAATCAAGCCCCTAGCGATTCATTGCCCAACAATCCGCTACCCAACAATCAACCTGGCACAGATATCTAGCTAGCATTGAGCCACCAGAGATTGGGTCAACCCAGATCTTGCCCAATCTCGCCCGACCTCGCCATTAGCCAGCATTGATACTTAGGATGCAACTGAGGTTGATCCAAAAGATCGATTTAAGAAGTTGATCCACAAGATTAATCCACAAGATTGATCCAAAAGATTCAAGCAGCATTAATTCAATCGGGAAAATTGGGATCAATGAGGGCGAACTAGCGGTATCTAGGACATTGGAAAGTAATTGCCTGTGTGAAACCATGACTGACCTAACCCGAGACTATATTTTGGCCGTGGACGCTTCCAGCTCCATGGGTATTCAGATGCCGAGCGGTCAAACCCGTTGGGCCGCCGTTGCTGAAGCAGCTTTTGGGCTGGCCCAGGCGATCGAGCAATTTGATCCCGATGGCATCCAGGTTTATACCTTTGCCTCTGGGGTCAAGGAACATGGCAACGCTAACGCTCAAACCGTTGCTAATTTGTTTAGCCAAAATCGCCCATTTGGGTCAACCAACCTGGCTGGCCTGTTGAACCTGGTGTTGCTGCAAAAGTGGGTTCCCGAAGTGCCCACTACCTTGATTATCGTCACGGACGGGCAACCAGACGACAAAGCCGCCGCCGCCCAATCCCTGGTGGCCGCCACCAAAAAAATGCAATCGGACGAGCAACTAGCGATTACTTTTGTCCAAATTGGTGATGATCCGGGGGCAACCAATTTCTTGAAATTCTTGGATGATGAGTTAATGGGATTGGGTGCTAAATTCGATGTGGTTGATACCTTCGCGGCTAGTGAATTTGGTAATCGATCGATTGAAGAAATCCTGATTGCCGCAATCCAAGATTAAGATGAATCGATAGGCGCAATGTTCAAGTGCCAACGATCAGCGAATTGGTAACTATTCAACTACCAACCTTCGAAAAATCATTGGCACTAATTGCATCACTTCTCTAGATTCTCTGATTGTTTAACCACCCTTTCCTGATCAAATTGAGACATGATTAGCCTCAAGCGCGATTACATTTTGGCGATTGACGCTTCTAGCTCCATGGGCATGACTCTTCCCAATGGACAAACCCGCTGGGCCGCCGTTGCTGAAGCGGCTTTTGGTTTGGCCCAAGCGGTGGAAAAACTAGATCCAGATGGAATTGGGATCTATACCTTTGCCAGCAAAATTCGTGAATTTGGCAATGCAACGGCGGCGACGGTGGCCGAAATTTTTAGCCAAAATGAACCCTTTGGCTCCACCAATTTGGCAGGGCTTTTGAATGAAGTTTTGCTAAAAAAATGGCAAACGGAAGTTCCCTTGACTCTATTAGTGATTACCGATGGTCAGCCTGATGATAAGGCTGCCGCTGCCCAAGCGATCGTCGCGGCTACCAAAAAGATGTCCGTTGATGAACAGTTAGCCATTAGCTTTGTGCAAGTGGGGAACGATCCCAGTGCAGCCAATTTCTTAAAGTTTTTGGATGATGAATTAATGGGTCTGGGAGCCAAATTCGACGTGGTTGATACGTTCCCTGCCAGCACCTTTGGCGATCGCCCGATCGAGGAATTGCTGCTGGCTGCGATTCAAGACTAGGATTGTTAGCTGAAAAATGCTTTTCAACTCAATCTTAAGCCGTCATTTTCATAGCGATTCAACACCGGGATGAGCAAGTCTCGATCGATCGAGTCAAAAGGCGTTTCAGAACGAGCCGATCGGCTTGGTTTGATCAATCCCACAACTGCACAAGTTTTATAAAAACCCCAGGAGATGATCAATGACTCGTGAATCACTCCTGGGATTTTGATTTTGATGAAGGTCGATCGATTCTGGGAGGCTGATTATGGCTAATTTTGCCGAAGAACATAGTGAAAAAAGTAAGATGATCGCAGGGCAATTATACTTAGCCTCCGATTCTCAGCTCATCCAAGAACGGGCCCGGGCCCGCCAACTTTGCCGCCGCTATAATGCCACCACCGAGGAAGAACCCAATCTAAGGCTCAGCATTTTGCACGATCTTTTAGGCACAGCGCCACCGGAAATTTATATTGAACCGAATTTTAAATGTGATTACGGCTATAACATCCACTTGGGCAATTATTTCTATGCCAATTTTGATCTCATCATTCTGGATGTTTGTGAAGTGCGAATTGGCGATTATTGCCTAATTGGCCCTCGAGTAAGCATTTTGACGGCAACCCACCCGATCGACCCGGATTTGCGGCGATCGGGTCAGGAATTGGGTAAGCCGATCGCGATCGGGAATAACGTTTGGATTGGTGGTGGCGCGATTATCAACCCCGGCGTAGCGATCGGTGACAACGTGGTGGTTGCTTCCGGTGCAGTGGTCACCAAAAATGTGCCCAATGGTTACATTGTGGGCGGTGTCCCCGCCAAAATTATCCGACATTGCACAGAGAATCCACGCGAAAGTTAAAGGACTTAAATCAACACTCCGGCTCCGCATTCTAAGTAACCTTATGCAAACCGTTGAACACAATACCAATAAACTTGTAATATCTTTGAGCTAGGTATATGAATGCGTTCAAGTCGCAAAGAAGCAATAGATCATCTCAAGCAAGCTAAAAATTTATTTCAAGCCCAAGAAAATATCAATCGTGCAGCTTTAGCGAGGGTTCTCCAATGTCTTGTGAATTGGAGAAATTAATGTTTTTTAATCATTCAATTAGCAATTCAATAGCAATCTAATATCCCCGCCGACTTGTCATAAGTAGACTTGCAGGCTTAATGTCTGACTTAATATAATCGGTGTGTGACAGAACCATTAGATTTTGTGCAGAGAAATTATTCACAGTAATACCAATTTAACTGGTTACCGCTTTAACTGGTTACCACGGTGATCGCTGAGTTTCAGAGCTAATTTATAAAGAGAAGCTAAAGCCGACTTGGCAGCTCTAAATCCGGTTTTAGGCTAGACCTACCCGAAGCATCACCCAGCTCATGAGTCGTCTCCCGGTCATTGCCAATCCTACCCGCA